>NZ_JBFEFH010000029.1:0-80260 GCF_040717455.1 Tautonia sp. JC769 | reverse complement strand
AGCGAAGGCCGCCGAGGCCAAGGCATGCTGCGCCGAAGCGAAGGCGTGCTGCGACGAGGCGAAGTCGTGCAGCGATGAGGCCAAGGCATGCTGCGATGCCAAGACGGCGGCCTGACCCGCGTCGCTTCGTCGCGGGAACGCCTTCGTGCGACCTGATTGGTCCCGTTGCTTCCCGTCCTCGCATCAGGATGCGGGGGCGGGAGTTCAGGTGACTGGCTGGCCCCAGGTCGGCCGAGCCAGGACTCGCCTCAAGGGATTCGAACACGTCTTCGAGAGGCGAGGTGTCCGCGAACGGCCTACGGTGCTGTCCTGAGAGGGACGCTCGTGGGCCGCACTCGCTCATACGAGGCTTCGAGGCGAGGAGCCTCGCATGAATCAGGCTCCCCCAGGACCGGTCTCCGCGCAGGCATCGCCACCGAGATCGACACCGTCCCGCCGAACGCCGGAGGGGGTCGCCGCTATCTGCCCGAGTCGCGCGTGAGGCTCAGGAGCGTTCTCCCATCACGCTCACCGTGACGCGACGGCGATGCGGGTGGGCCCGATGCTCCCAGAGGAAGATCCCTTGCCAGGTGCCCAGGTCGCAACGGCCCCCGGCAATCGGGATCGTCAAGGATGTCTGCGTCAGGATCGACCGGATATGAGCCGGCATGTCGTCCGGGCCTTCGAGCGTGTGCCGGAAGATGGGGTCGCCGTCGGGCACCAGTCGCGCCGTATAACGCTCCAGGTCCGAGCGAACACTCGGGTCGGCATTCTCGCAGATGATCAGCGACGCGCTCGTATGATGCACGAAGACCGTGCACAAGCCCTGATCGATGCCAGACCGGGCCACGATCCCCTGAATCTGGTCGGTCAGCTCCGACGTGCCCCGACCTCGCGTGGAAATCTGCATCGATTCTGAATGAATCATCGACGAATCCGCTTTCAATCGCTCGATGGGACATCTCGTCGCGCGAGACGCCGAAACGCCGGTCGGTCCCCGCCCCCCCGCCGAATCGTCGTCGGCGACGGAGCAAGAACCGGCCCCCGGCGTTTCGGGCAGATGCGTCTCGCGAACCGGGGGGAACCGGGCCGGTCCCGGCCTCGCCCGCAGCGTGTCGCGGATCCGGGACCGGAGCGGCCCCGCTCAGGAGTTCGGCTCGTCGACACCCGGGTCAGCCGGTTCGGGCTCGACCGGGGCCGGTTCGTCCGCCGGCTCGTCGGCCGGGGCCGGCTCGTCGGCGGGGGCGGGCTCGTCGGCGGGCGGCTCGACGGTGGTCGGCTCGTCGATCGGGGCCGGCTCGTCGATCGGGGCCGGCTCGTCGATCGGGGCCGGCTCGTCGGCCGGGCTGGTGGACGATCCGCCCGGAGAGGCGACGGCATCGCCGGGCATGCCGCGCATCAGGCCGGAGCGGTCCATCCCGCCCGGCTCGTCACCGGGCATCGCCGGATCGCCGGGCATCCCCGGATCGGCGGGATCGACGGTCTCGATCACGGGTTCGTCGGCCGGGCCGGAATCGCAGCCGGTGAGAAGCAAGGCGCCGCCCAGGGCGAAGCTGGTCATCCAGGCAAGTCGGTTGTTCAGTGCAGGCATCGCGTTGCAGCTCCCTTGGTTCGGAGGCTTGAAGAAGAATGGGCCGTCGCGATTCCCGGAATCGACCGGGCATGGTGGAGGATTCGCGAGCGGCCGTGAGAGTCCCGGCCCGGGGGCCGACTCCACTCTCCTCTCTTCCCGGTACGCAAACGGCATCCCAATCCGTTGGTTTTCTCGCGAGGGACGGGAATTTCGATCGCTCCCGGCCGGGCCTCGGCCGCCGGCTCGGCCCGATGGATCGGGTTGCCCAGGCCGCCTCGTGCCGTCAGAATGCAGGCGTCTCGACCAACGCCCCTGCCCTCCCGGTCATGTGTTGATGATCGCCCACCCCGCAAGCATCGCCGCCCTTGCCCCGATCGGGTGGAACCCCGTGCCCCCGGGAGGGCCGGGCCCTGGCGTCGATCGCGCAACTGGAACCCCCCGGGAGCCTCGCTCGCAATGGATTTTCAAGGCGTCCGCATCACCTGGCTCGGCCACTCGACCTTCCTGATCACCTCGCCCGAGGGCCAGACCCTGCTGGTCGACCCGTTCCTGGCCAACAACCCGAAATGCCCGGAGGAATTCTACAACGTCAGTTGCGACGCGATCGCCATCACCCACGGCCACGCCGACCACCTGGCCGACGTGTTCTCGGCGGCCAGACGCTGCTCGGGCCAGATCGTCGGCATGTACGACCTGACCGGCTGGCTCGGCTCGAAGGGGATCGACGGCTCCAGGCTGCTCGGCATGAACAAGGGGGGATCCGTCTGCCTCGGCTCGCCGAACATCGCCCTGACGATGACCGACGCGCGCCACTCCTCCTCCTGGACCGAGCAGGACGGCACGATCGTCTACCTCGGCGAGGCGGCCGGCTACGTCGCCACCTTCTCCAACGGGTTCAAGCTCTACATCGCCGGGGACACCTGCCTGTTCGGCGACATGTCGTTGATCCGGGAACTCTACGCCCCCGACGCCGCCATCCTCCCGATCGGCGACCACTACACCATGGACCCCCGCGCCGCCGCGTTTGCCTGCCGGTTGCTCGGCGTCAAGGCGGTCATCCCATGCCACTACGGCACCTTTCCCCCCCTGATCGGCACGCCGGATCAGTTGCGGGCACAGATCGGGCACCTCGGGCTTTCGACGGAAGTCTTCGCCCCCGAGCCGGGCGGGGTGGTCGCCTGATCGTCCCGTCTGGTTCTTCAGGCCTGTCACTCAGCCCCGGAGGCGATCGACGAACGCCGCATGCTCAGGGTCGGCGAGCCCGGCCCCGAGCGCGGCCAGCACGGCCGTCAGGTCGCCCCGGAGCAACGCCGACGGATCGAGCCAGAGGCCGGGAAACACCGTACTGCGCAGCCGACCCCGATCGTCGGCGGGGATCAGCTCGTAGCGGTCGTCCCTGAGCACCCGCCAGTCGATCGCTCCGTCGAGCACCCGCCAGGTGAGATATTCCCTCACATTGCTGCGCCGATACACCTGGAGCTTCGCGTTCAGGTCGAGGCTCACGCTGCTGGAGGCGATCTCGACGACCAGCTCGGGAGCGCCCTCAATGTAGTCGTCGTCCGAAATCCGGGCCTGGCCCCCCCGGGAGGGGTCGATCATCAGGAGAATGTCGGGCTGAGGCTCGTTATCAAGGTCGAGCCGGACAGTGGCGTTGTCGGCGACGAGAACCCCTTGCGTCGCGGCCTCGTACGTCCCGAGCCAGGTGACCAGGTGGGAGTGGGGCCGCCCATGGTTTCGGAGACGAACGGGAGAACCCATGTAGACGACTCCCTCAATCAGTTCGGCCTTCTTCAGCTCGGGCATCGCGTCGTAGCGACGTTCGAACTCGGCGCGGGTCAGCCGGTCGCCGTTTTCGAGGGGAGGGAGGGGACGGACCGATGACCCGGTCCGACCAGGCCCGGTGGTCGTGCTCGCTGCGGTGGCCATTGATCGCGGCTCCCCGGTGATCGGTTCGGTCTGCGTTGGCGCGAACCCTCGACTCCATTCTACTGGCCCGGGGGCGTCGGGGCGAAGACGCCACCGGGCGGCGTGCGAAGGAGCGCGACAAACCGGAGCGGTCCGGCCCGGTCCGACCAATCAGCCTGCCGAGCGGCCGGGGGCGGCCGCGGATTCGTCGGCCTCGCCGCTGATGCCGAGGTGCTGGGCGAGTTCAAGGCAGGCGCGGACGATGCCATCGACGTCGAGGCCGACCTCGGCGAGCTGCTCGTCGCGCTCGGCGTGCAGGACGAAGCGGTCGGGCAAACCGAGGCGACGGACGTGCGCCGTGTTCCGCCCAGCCTCGTTGGCGGCTTCCAGGACGGCCGAGCCGAAGCCGCCCATCAGGCAGCCTTCCTCGATGGTGAGGACGAAGCCGCACTCGTCGAGCGCCTTGAAGACGGTCGCCGTGTCGAGCGGCTTGGCGAACCGGGCGTTGATGACGCCGATCCGCAGGCCGTGCTCGTTGCGGAGCCGTTCGGCCGCGCGGAGGCAGTCGGGCACCTGGGCCCCGAGGGCCAGCAGCATGCCGTCGGTCTCCCATTCGAGCACCTCGGCCTGGCCCAGCTCGATCGGCTGCGGGTCGCGCTCGACCTCCTCCAGGTTGGCCTTCGGATACCGGATCGAGACGGGGTGGTCGTGCGCCAGCGCCCAGTCGATCATCGGGGCCACGTCCCGGGCGTCGCCGGGGGCCATGACGACCATGTTCGGGAAGGGTCGCATGTAAGCCAGGTCATACGTGCCGTGGTGCGTCGGGCCGTCCGAGCCGACCAGGCCGGCCCGGTCCATGCAGAAGACGACCGGCAGATCCTGCAAGGCGACTTCCTGGAAGATGTGGTCGTAGCCCCGCTGCAGGAAGGTGCTGTAGATGTCCACCACCGGCCGGGCGCCGGCCTTGGCCATGCCGGCGGCGAAGGTCACGGCGTGGGCCTCGCAGATGCCGACGTCGAAGAAGCGGTCGGGGAAGCCCTCGCGAATCTTCTGGAGCTTGTTCCCCTCGCACATGGCGGCGGTCAGCACGGCGACCTTCGGGTCGCGGCCGAGGGCGTCGTACAGGGCGTCGGCCACGGCGTTGGTGTACGCCTTCGTCGACGACGTCTTCAAGGGGATGATCCCTTCCTCGCAGCGCTGGAAGGGGGCGGGGGCGTGGAAGGAGACGGGGTCCTTCTCGGCCGGCTCGAAGCCCCGGCCCTTGTCGGTCAAGACGTGCAGGAGGATCGGCCCCTCCATCGCCTTGACCTTCTCCAGGTAGGTCTGGAGCGTCTTCAGGTCGTGGCCGTCGATCGGGCCGAGGTAGGTGAAGCCGAGCTCCTCGAAGATCATGCCGCCGTGGACGCTGGCCTTCACCGCGTCCTTGAACTGCTGCAACAGGCGGTCGGCCTGGTCCCCCACCAGCGGGATGCTCGGCAGGAGCTTGCGCACGAGCTTGTTGGCCCGGTTGTACTCGGGGGTCATGCGGGCCTTGTCGAGGTAGTAGGCGATGCCGCCCACACGGGGGCAGATCGACATCTTGTTGTCATTCAAGATGACGAGATAACGCTTGCCGTGGCTGTGACCCGCCGCGTTGTTCAGCGCCTCGTAGACGACGCCCGAGGGGAACGCGCCGTCGCCGATCACCGCCACGCTGTAGCGATCGGGGTGGCCGGTGACGATGTCCCCGGCGTGCAGGCCCAGCGCGGTCGAGGGGGCGCACCCGGCGTGCCCGGTCATGAACAGGTCGTACGGGCTCTCGCTCGGGTTGGGGTAGCCCATCAGCCCCCCTTTGGTCCGGATCGAGTGGATCTGGCCCGCGCGGCCGGTGATGAGCTTGTGGGGGTAGATCTGGTGGCCGGTGTCCCAGATCAGGCGGTCCCGGGTGAAGTCGAAGGCCAGGTGCAGGGCCAGGCAGAGCTCGACGACGCCGAGGTTGCTGGCGAAGTGGGCCGAGCGGCGGCCGACGACGCCGATCAGCTCCTCGCGCATCTCGGAGGCCAGGCGCTCGAGGTCGTGCTCCGAGAGCCGGTGCAGGTCGGCCGGCGATTGGATGCGGGGGAGGATCGGACTCGGACTCGGGGGGGTGCTCATCGTCAACGGTCCCTTTCCAGCAGATCCAGGGCCAGGGCCCTCAGTCGGGTGCCGCGGTCGCCCAGCGGCTCCAGCGCCGCGACGGCGTCCTCGGCCACCTGGCGGGCCCGGCGTCGGCTGCCCTCGATACCGAGCAGGCCGGGATAGGTCCACTTGCCCAGGCCCGAGTCCTTGCCGACGCGCTTGCCGAGCTTGGCCTCGTCTCCCTGGACATCGAGCAGGTCGTCGATGATCTGGAAGGCCAGGCCGACGCCCCGGCCGTAGCGATCGAGGGCGAGCAGGGCGTCGTCATCGGCGCCGGCGGCGATGGCCCCCATGCGGAGGCTCGCGCGGAGCAGGGCCCCGGTCTTGCGGCGGTGGATGGCCTCCAGCGCCTCGACCGTCGCGTCGGATCGCCCTTCGGCGGCCAGGTCGGCCATCTGGCCGCCGACCATGCCGTTCGGCCCGCAGGCCTCGGCCAGCTCCAGGCAGCAGCGGGCGGCGGCCTCGCCGGGCCGGATGTCCCGGGCGATCACCTCGAAGGCGAGCGCCTGCAGGGCGTCCCCGGCGAGGATCGCGGTGGCTTCGTCGAAGGCGCGATGGCAGGTCGGGCGCCCCCGGCGGAGGTCGTCGTCGTCCATCGCGGGCAGGTCATCGTGAATCAAGGAATACGTATGCACCATTTCCAGGGCGCAGGCCGCGGGCAGGGCCCGATCCGGGTCGCCTCCCACGGACTCGGCCGCCATCAGGGCGAGGATCGGCCGCAGGCGCTTGCCGCCCCCGAGCAGGCTATACCGCATGGCCAGCAGGAGCCGGGAGGGGCATTCGGCGTCGGCCGGCGGGTCGTCGGGCAGGTAGCGGTCCAATGCCTCGTCCACTCGCCGCCGGGCATCCCCGAGGAACGCGGCGAGGTCAACGGCGGTGCTCGGGCTACTCATGGGCGGAAGGTTCTGGAGCGAGAGGGGGACGACCCGCCGGTCGACCGGCCCTTGGGGTCTCTAGCTTAACTTAAAGCGTGTTGATTGGCCTGTGCAGAACGCCTTTCCCAATCGGGAGCGCGGATCGGCGGGCTTCTCGACATTGTTGGCATTCGTGCCTCGATTGTCCACCCGCCAGCGTCGCGCCACCCCGAGGAATCTCGCCCCTGCCATCCCCCCATCCGCCCCGCCCGGCCTCATTCTCGGCCCGACCAGCAAACTCCCCCCGGGCTCGGCATCCGCCGGCGGTTCCTCGCACCGTCGCCAAGGCCGATGTCACCCCGCCCGACACCGCCGCCCGTGATGGCGCGAGACGCCGCTCCGCGAACCGATTCCCTCTGCTCTTCCTCCCCTCCCTTGTCCGCGTCTCCGCGTCCCTGCGCGAGGTCCCCCCTCCCCCCCTCCGCCGTCGAAAGCTCGATGCGCCCCTCGGCGTGCGCCCTTCGCTTGACCGCCTCCGGAGCCGATCGCTACAGTTGCCCTTCATCAAAGCACACGGGCGGCGGGATCGGATCGGTTCGACGCCGCGATCCGCAACCCTTCGAGGCCCCGCCGTGACCGACGCCCCCCCTCCCCCTCCCCCTCCGCCCGATCCCGCCCCGCAGCCCCGGACCGTCCACGTCCCCCTGGGCGAACGCTCGTACGACATCCGGATCGTCTCGGGCGCCCCGGAGGGCTTCGGACCCTTCGCCCGAGCCGCCCTGGAGGCGACCCGGGCGGGCCGGGGATGCCGCGTCGCGCTGGTCATCACCGATACGAACGTCGAGCCGATCGCCGAGCCCTTCGCCCGGTCCCTGACCGCGCAGGGGATCGCCGCCGAGACGGCCGTCATCCCCCCGGGAGAGGCCAGCAAGTCGCTCGACCGGGCGGCCGCGCTGCTCGATCGCCTCATCGCCATGCGGGCCGACCGGCACGCGGCGGTCGTGGCCATCGGCGGCGGGGTCGTGGGGGACCTGGCCGGGTTCGTCGCGGCGACGTATGCCCGGGGGGTCCCTTTGCTCATGGTCCCGACGACCCTCCTGGCGCAGGTCGACAGCTCGGTCGGCGGCAAGGTGGCCGTGAACCGGCCGGCGGCCAAGAACATCGTCGGCAGCTTCCACCAGCCGGTCGGCGTCTGGATCGACACCGAGAGCCTCATCAGCCTGCCCCCCCGAGAGCTGCGCTGCGGGATGGCCGAGGTGGTCAAGTACGGCCTGATCCTCGACGCCCCCTTCTTCGACCTGGTCGAGCGCGACGCCACGGCCCTCTTGACGCTCGAACCCGAGGCCGTCCGGCGGGTCGTCGCCCGCTGCTGCGAGCTGAAGGCCGAGGTCGTCTCGCAGGACGAGCGCGAGGAGACCGGCCTCCGCGCCGTCCTGAACTTCGGCCACACGATCGGCCACGCCATCGAGGCCGTCGCCGGCTACGGCGGCGCCTTCCAGCACGGCGAGGCCGTCTCCGCCGGCATGGTCGCCGAGGCCCGCCTGGCCGAGCGGCTCGGCTGGATCGACCGCCACCTGACCGACCGCCTCGCCCGGGTCCTCGATCACCTCGGCCTGCCGACGACCGCCCCGGGGCTCGACCCCTCGGCCCTCCGCGACGCCATGACCCTCGACAAGAAGAACCGGGCCGGCCGCATCCGCTACGTCCTCCCGCGGTCGCTCGGCCGGGTCGAGCTGACCGACGCCCCGACCGAGGCCGACCTGATCGCCGTCCTCGCCGAGCTGACCGCCCCGGGCCGCTGATCGCGTCAGTACGGGGCGGCGACCGGAGATCCGGCCTCCCCGCCGGAGGCGATCCGAGGCGGGTTCTTCGGCGCCCCGTACTGGATCGTCAGGCCGGCGAGGATCGAGTCCACCTGGCCATCCATCCGGGCGCTGGAGCCGGGAATCTGGGCGATCGGCCCCTCGATGTCGTTGCGGAACGCGTGGACCCAGCCGGCCGAGAAGACGATGTTCTCGTTCAGGCGGAGCGAGGCACCAAGGGACAGCGAGTGCTGCAGGAACCCCGGCGCCTGGACATTGAACAAGGTCTGGACCTCGTTGATCGGGTTCTCGTTGAACAGGTAGCCGCCGCGGATCGTGAGGTGCTCCGTGAGTTGATACTGCCCGCCGACCGCCACGGCGAAGATGCTGTTCCAGTTCAGGCCGCCGCTCTGGAGCGAGTCGCCCCACATGGCGGCATTGCCGTAGTCGAAGTAACGCAGGTCGACATCGATCAGGAGCCGATCGATCCCCTTGTAGGCGACGCCCCACGAGTAGATCGCCGGGACTTCGGCCTGAATCCCGATCCGGCGGGGAGACAGGTCGGGGTTGAAGCTGTTGTACGACCATTTCTCCTGCCAGACCGGGCTCTTGTACGAGAAGCCGACGTTCCACGAGGGGGTCAGCTCGTAGAAGAGGCCGATCTCGAAGCCGGCCCCCCAGAAGGGGCGCGAATTGGTGGCGGGCGGGAACGTCGGGACGCCGAACTGGTCCGGCGGGCCGGGCGCGAAGAAGCCCGGGCTGAACTGGACGGTGCCGGTCGAGATGACGGGGGCCAGGGCGACCGCGAGCCGGTCGCTCGCCCGGTACGACGCCATCGGCTTGATCGAGAGCAGGGCCGTGTTCGCGTAGATCGGGCCCAGCCCGAAGAACTCGGGCGGCTGCCGGGGGCCGAGGGGCGGGGTCGAGTAGCTCCCGGCGAAGTTCACGTTCCCCCCGACCAGGCCGAAGATCCCCAGGCCCATCGTGATCGGCGACTCGGGGCGGAGCCGGAACGAGCCGCCGACCGCGAGGTTACTCGCCACCCCGCTGTCGCTCCGGGAGGTGCCGAAGCGGCCGGTCGTGGGGAAAGTCCCGTTGATCGCCCCGGCCGGCAGTGCCCCCGAAAAGTGGATGCTCGGGATGATCAACTCCGAGCCGAGCAGGACCTCATCCCGCTCCAGGAAGCTCAGCGTCGCCGGGTTCCAGTAGCTGGAGCCGAAGTCGACCGGGGCCGCCGTCGAGGCACCGGCCATCGCTCGGTTGATGGGGCCGGCACCGGGTGAAACGACCCCCTGAGCTCGGGCCTCACACGCGACGAGGGGGATGATTCCCGAGAACAGCAGCACTCTGAGGACGCGAGACGGATTCATGAGCATCACCCTCCCCTGGATTCGCCCGTTCAGGATCGTGCTCACTCGGAATGCCCGGAGTGAGCCCCTCTCGCTTGAGACTCAGAACCGAACCCCGAAACCGACGTTGACGAGCACGCCCTGCGTCTGATCGTTGATGCCGAAGGCCACCACGCTGCCGACCTCGAAGTTCGGCGTGATGAGGTAGTGCAAACCCGTGTCGATGAATTGCTTCGAGAAATCCCCATCCTTATCCTGGGACATGACGCTGAAGTACTCGACATGGGTGAACCAGCGCTTCTCGCGTCCGAAGGGGATCCGCAGCACCGTCGAAGGGGCCCAGAGCGCGAAGCCGTCCTCCCCCTCGCGGTCGGTCCCGAAGCGGACGGACTGGTCGAGGGTCCAGCCGTTCGGCAGGCGCCAGCCCCAGACGTAGCCGAGCCGCATCTGGCTCCTGCCCTCGATCGAACCGACCGGTGTGTGGGCCTGTGCCAGGAAGGCGCTATGGGGCATCAGCCGAAAATCGGGCCGCTGGCGCGTGAGCTGGTACTTGGCGCCGTAGTAGACCTGCTGCTCGGCGTTGATGCCGAAGGCGCTGACGATGTTCCCCTCGGCGACCTCGGAGGCCGGGCCGGTCTCGAAGTTGTAGCCGAACCGGAGTTCGAGGCGATCGCCGACGCCATAGCGCAGGATGGATTCCGGGAAGCTGTGCTTGGTGCCTTCGTCGCCGATATTGATGTAAGAGTACGCCGATTCGACGATCAGGCGGCCGCGGCCGGGGGCGAAGGGGGCGAACGTGAACGAGTTCCGATCGGTCTCGATGAACTCCTCGCGGGCTTCGACCTCGTCCCCCGGAGCAGCCGGGGGCTCGTCCCAATTCAGGAGGAGGTCCCCGAGCGATCGGGATTCCTGGCCGCTCGCCGGGGAGACAGCAAGGCCGACCGCCAGGCCGGAGGCGAGGGCCACACGCCCGAATCGCCGCATGGGGGCCAGGAGAAGCGACAGCATCCGAGGATCCTCCGTGACTCGGGCTCAGAATCCGACCGGGAGCGTGAGGAGGGGGCCGGCCCTGCTCGGTTCGTTGAGTTGGAGATTGAAGAGCGCCTGGATCATGGCGAGGGTCGCCTTCGATCGCTTGTCCGCAGCCGGGATGAAGTACCAGTAGCCCTGGTACTCGATCGCGACGGCCACGTCCTGCCCCTTCGGGCGCTTCTCCTGGACTCGGACGCGGAAGAGATCCCCCGTCACGCAGGTCCAGTCGAACACGAGGCCGTCGGGGCCGACGGTCTGGGCCGCCAGGCCCCGGAGGGCGTGTTCCTCGGGCACCTCGACGCCTTTCGACAGGAAGGTCAACATGTCCAGGAGCGTCCTGGTCCGCACGTCGACGGAGTCGAGGGCGTCCGGGAAGGGGTGGAGCCCGCCCGTCCCGAAGACGTCCGATCGCCGGACTTCGAATTCGAGCCTCCTCGGGTCGAGCTGCAGCAATTGCCGCAGTCCCTCGGACTCGGGCCAACCCCGAGAGGCCGGGTCGAAGGCCAGGACGTATCGCGATTCGGTCCGGGTCAGCACCAGCGCATCCGGCCGATCCGCGGGGCGGAACTCGAGCGCGTTGCCGGCGGCCTGGACGAGGTCGGCCCCGTCGACGCGATCCGACGCGATGGGGGGGGAGACGACCTCGGGGACGTCGGCCGAGGCCAGTCGGACCATCCGCTCCCGGCGCAGGAACCCGGCGAGGCGAACCATCTCGGGGAACATGGTCGGCGTCGGGACGGTCGTCGGGACGATCTGCTCGGCGGCGGGAGCATTCTCCAGGCCGTTGATCTCGCCGATCATCACGAGGAGCACGTCCTCGAGGGCCCATCCGTTGTTGGCCAAGAGCCCCAGGGCCGTGATCCCCACGGGCGCGACCATCGCCCGGGTCAGCTCGGCGGGGTCGCGGGGGGTGTAGCTGAGCGTGGGCGCGTCCCGGAACTGGAGCCCGACATCGCCGAAGTTGGTCAGGTTCGCCGAGTCCCGCTCCCGGCCGGTCGTGAAGCCTCCGCTTCCCTGGATCTCGAACTGGCTCGTGATGGCCGAGACGTCGAGGAACGACGGGAGGTCTCCGTATCGGAGCCGCACGACATTCCGCAACCACTGCTGCTCGGTCGTCTCGTGAACGGCCTGGTCGTACCGGAGCCGGGTCAGTTCGAGGCTCCGGGGCCCGATGCAGCCCTGAGCCGTGAGGAGGAGGACCACCACCCCCAGGGCGCAGGGCGGATAGGACGCGACGAGGCCGCGGCGAGCACATCGTACCCCTGGTCTCGTCCCCCCGGTCGCCACGGCATGCTTCCCTTCGCCTTGTGGGCCCGATCGGCCCCAGCCGCGACCGACCGCCGCGGCGCAGGAATGGGATGAAGCTTCCTCCCAGATCATCGGCACGAATCGAGCGAACATTCAGCAAAACCGGCAGGACCGGCACATTCCGCGCAGGCCGCAAGACTCGCCCCTACCTTCAAGGTCGGGTTCGTCAACGCTCCGCACGCGTGAACGCGCTCAGGGTCGGCCGTCCGTCGCGTCCGGCGGCCCGGGGGATGGCCACCGCGACGCGACGGAAGGTCGTACCCGATGAGGCCCCATTTCCCGGCGAGCGACGTGTCGACGACCGTCCGAGCGGGCCTGGGGGCCGCCGCATCCCGAATCGGGTCAGTCGAGGTCGATGGTGACGGCGTCGAGCCTCCCGGTGAAGCGGAAGGGGATGGCGTAGTCCTCGACGACCGGCGTGCCCGTGTCGAAGCCGATGTCGAGCGTCTCGTCGAGGGTGACGCGATTCGGGATGCTCTTCTCGACGCGTCCCTCGCCGATCTTCGCCTCGTCGGCGAAGAGCGAGACGCTCGCGCCGGCGAAGGGCTCGTCGGCGTCGGTCACGTAGACGGCCTTGAGGGTGACCTCGCCCGTCGGCACCGGCCCGTCGGAGGCGATCGTGAACCGCTCGACCCCGGCGAGGTTGTAGTGATAGACGAGCTTGCCGTCCTGGACGAACAGGCCGTAGCCGGCGAAGCGGCCCCCCTGGGTCAGGAGCATCCCCTCGGCCCCCCCTTCGGGGATAACGACCCGGGCCGTGATCGTGTGGTCCTTGTGCTTCAGGTCGGGGGAGGCCCCCTCGGGCAGGCGCAGGAGGTTCGGATAGGTGAACGAGGTCCGCCCCTCGGTCAGGCTCGGCCGGTTCGCGACGTTCAGGCGTTCGGTCTTGCGGTCGTCGAGCGGCAAGACGTCGTACCGCGCCGCCTCGGCGAAGAAGAGCTTGACCAGTTCGTCGAGCTTCTCGGGGTGTTCGGCGGCGAGGTCCACCGCCTGGCTGAAGTCCTCGGCCACGTGGTAAAGCTCCCAGGGCATGTCCAGCAGGTCGCCGGGCTCGGGCTCGCTCAGCCAGGGGATGCCCCGGAGCGCGCTGGCCATCCAGCCGTCGTGATAGATCCCCTGGTTGCCGAGCATCTCGAAGTACTGGGTGGTGCGGCGGCCAGGGGCGTCGGCGTCGGCGAACGTGTAGGCCATGCTCACGCCCTCGATCGGCTTCTGCGCCACGCCGTCGAACTGCGAGGGGAATTCGACCCCCACCACCTCGAGGATCGTCGGCGCGATGTCGATGACGTGGTGGAACTGGTCCCGGATCTCGCCGCGGGCCTCGATCCCCTTCGGCCAGGAGACCGCCAGGCCGTTCCGGGTGCCGCCGAAGTGGCTGGCGATCTGCTTCGTCCACTGGAACGGGGTGTCCATCGCCCAGGCCCAGGCGGCAGGGAAGTGGTTGTAGTGCAGCTCGCCGCCCAGGGTGTCGAGGGCGGCGAGCTTCAGCCCGAGCGGCTCGGGGATGCCGTTGAAGAAGGTCATCTCGTTGAGCAGGCCGTTCAGGCCCCCCTCGGCGCTGGAGCCGTTGTCGCCCGCCATGTAGAGGATCAGGGTGTTGTCCAGTTCCCCGGACTGCTCGATCGCGTCGACGATCCGGCCGACCTCGTGATCCGCGTGCGCGGTGAAGGCGGCGAAGACCTCCATCATGCGGGCGTAGACCTTGCGTTCGTCCTCGGGGAGCGAGTCCCAGGCCGGGAGCGAGTCGGGGCGGGGGGTGAGTTTCGCGTCCTGCGGGACGACCCCCAGCTCCTTCTGGCGGGCGAAGGTCTGCTCGCGGTAGGCGTCCCAGCCCATGTCGAACCGGCCCTTGAACTTCGCGATCCACTCCTCCGGCGCCTGGTGGGGGGCGTGGGTGGCGCCGGGGGCGAAATAGAGCAACACCGGGCGCTGGGGCGCCACCGCCTTGGCGGCGCGGAGGGTCCGGATGGCGTGATCGGCGAGGTCGGTGGTGAGGTGGTACGGCGAGCCGTCCTCGTTCGTCTCCGGGGCCTCCAGCCGCTTCCTGCCCTCGACCAGGGCCGGGCTGTACTGGTCGGTGTCCCCGCCGACGAAGCCGTAGAAGTAATCGAAGCCCAGCCCGTCGGTCCAGCGGTCGAACGGGCCGACGAGGCTGGTCTCCCAGTCGGGGACGTTGTGGTTCTTGCCGAACCAGGCATTGGCGTAGCCGTACTCGCGGAGGACCTCGGCGAAGGTCGCGGCGCTGGACGGGATGATCCCGCTATAGCCGGGGAACCCGGTGCCGGCCTCGCCGATGACGCCCGTGCCCACCGAGTGATGGTTCCGGCCGGTCAAGAGTGCCGCCCGGGTCGGCGAGCAGAGGGCCGTCGTGTGGAACCGGGTGTAACGCAGCCCGCTCGCCGCGACCCGGTCCATCGTCGGGGTCGGGATCGCGCCGCCGAAGGTGCCCATCTGGCCGTAGCCGACGTCGTCCAGCAGCACGATCAGGATGTTCGGCGGGTCTTGCAGGCCGAACGCGGCGGGAATCTTCAGCTCGGGCTTGACCGGCTCGGAGTCCCTGTAGGTCAGGCCGATCTTGCCCCGGAACGGCCCCTCGGGCGGGGGCAAGACCTCCTGCGACGGGGCGATGGCCGGGACGAGCAGCAGGGCTGCGAGCGCGAGGGGAGAGCGAGCGGTCGACAGTCGGGTCATGGGGCGTTCTCGTGATTGTTGGGGGCGATGATGGGTGGGGATCGCCGCGGTGCCCACGATCTCGGATCACTTGAGCTCGAACATCACCTTGTCGATCGTCCCGGTGAACGGGAAGTCGCCCTCGTCCTCGTAGGCCGGGTCGATCGGGGTGATCGAGTCGCGACCGACCTCGAACGGTTCCAGGCCGTGGCGAATCAGCGACCGTTCCAGCCTCCCCTCGCCGGCCGGCCGGCCGTCGACGAACAGCCTGTACGTGCCGCCGCCCTCCGGGGTGCCGTCCGGGGTGAACTCCGCCTTGAGGGTCACCCGACCCTCCGGCAGATCGACCGTGCCGGGGACGTTGACATCGGCGATGTCGAAGAAGGTGTAGCGAAAGTTCGGCTTGCCGTCCTTGACGTAGAGCGACCAGCCCGCCGAGAACGCGCCGGCGCAGGCGACCACGCCCTCGACGCCGCCCTCGGGGACGGTCAGCTCCGCGGTGACCGCGTGGCCTCTCGGGAAGAGCTGCGGCCCGATGGGCTCGGGGAGCCGGACGTCGTTGCCGAAATACGTCCAGCTCGTGGGGGGCTCGCCGCCGACCCGAAGCCTCGGGTCCATCCGCTCTGACAGCCGGGAATCGAGGGGCAGGACGTCGTATTTCCTGGCCTCATCGAGGAACAGCGCCTGGAGTTCCTCCAGCGTGTCCGGGTTGGCCGCGGCGAGGTCGACGGCCTGGCTGAAGTCCTCGTCGACGTGGTAGAGCTCCCAGGGGGTGTCGAGGAGGTCGCCCACGCGGCCCGAGGTCTGCCAGGGGACCCCGAACCGGCTGCAGGCGAGCCAGCCGTCGTGATAGATCCCCCGGTTGCCGAGCATCTCGAAGTACTGCGTGCGTCGCCGGCCCTCGGCGTCGGCGTCTTCGAAGGAGTAGAGCATGCTGACGCCCTCGATCGGCCGCTGGGGGATGCCGTTGACCTCGGCCGGTTCGGGGATCTCGCACGCCTCCAGGATCGTCGGGACCACGTCGATCACATGGTGAAACTGGGTGCGGAGTCCGCCCTTCGCCTTGAGGCCCGCCGGCCAGTGGACGACCATCGGGTTCCGAGTCCCGCCGAAGTGGCTAGCGACCTGCTTCGTCCACCGGAACGGGGCGTCCATCGCCCAGGCCCAGCCGACGGGGACGTGCGGCTCGCTCGTCGGCCCGCCGATCTCGTCGATCCGGTCGATCGTGCTCTCCAGGCCGAGTTGGACGCCGAGCAGGCTGGCGAGCTCGCTGAAGGTGCCTTCGAGCCCGCCCTCGGCGCTGGCCCCGTTGTCGCCGACGATGAAGAGGGTCAGCGTGTTGTCCAGCTCGCCGGAGGCTTCCAGGCTGTCGATCAGCCGGCCGACCTCGTGGTCGGTGTGGGCCATGAACTCGGCGTAGTTTTCCATCAGGCGGAGGTAGACACGCCGGGCATCCTCGTCGGTTTCGTCCCAGGCGGGGAGCTCCTCGGGCCGGGGCGTGAGCCTCGTCCCCTCGGGGATGACCTTCATCTCCAGCTGCTTCGCGTGTGTCAGCTCGCGCTGCCTGTCCCAACCGTGGTCGAATCGGCCCTTGTATCTGCCCCGCCAGTCGGCCGGGACATGGTGCGGAGCGTGGACGGCGCCGGTGCTGAAGTAGGCGAACCAGGGCCTGTCGGGGTCGGCCGCGCGGACGTTGCGGGTCCAGGCGATCGCCTCGTCGGTCAGGTCCTCGGTGAGGTGATAGCCCTCCTCGGGGGTCTTCGGGGGGGCGACCGGGACGGTGTTGCGGTAGAGCGTCGGGTAGAAGTGGTGGGCCTCCCCCTGGTTGAAGCCGTAGAAGTAGTCGAACCCCAGGCCGGTCGGCCAGCGGTCGAACGGCCCGGCCGGGCTGATCTCCGGCTCGGGGGTATTGTGCCACTTGCCGAACGCGGCGGTGGCGTATCCGTTCTGGCCCAGGATCTCGGAGACCAGCGCGGTGCTCCGGGGGATGATTCCGGTGTAACCGGGGTAGCCGGTCCCCATCTCGATGATGACGCCGGTGCCGACGGTGTGGTGGTTCCGCCCGGCGAGCAGCGCCGCGCGGGTCGGGCTGCACAGGGCCGTCGTGTGGAACCGGGTGAAGGAAATCCCGTTGTCGGCGAGCTCCTGGAGGTTCGGCGTGTCCACCGGCCCGCCGAAGGTCGAGCACATCCCGAAGCCGACGTCGTCGAGGAGGATCAGCAGCACGTTCGGGCTGCCTTCCGGGGCCTCGACCGGCTCGGGGTAGTCGGGCGTGGAGTCGGCGTAGGTGCGGCCGATCTTGCCGCCGAACTCCGGGTCGGGCCGCGGGAGCTGCCCGCCGTCGGGGCGAGGGGCGTCGTCCTGGGCTCGAAGGCCGGCCCCCATGACGAGGGCCGTCGTCAACGCAACCGCCGGGAAGGCGATCCATGGGGCTCGCATGTACATGGCTCCCTGTTCTTTTCCGGGTGAATGTCCGGGTGACGGGCTCACGGGGCGGAGTCGCGTCCCGAGTGCCTCAGGATCATCGCGAGCCGCCGGGAAAGATCGACTCCCAGTCGCGTTTCATGTCGATGACGACCCATCCGCGATCCGGCGCCTCGTCGAGGGCCCGGTCGAGTCGGCCGACGTGGGAGTCGCGGTCGTAGGCGTATTCCCGATCGGCGTCGGTGTGGTGGACGATCAGGCCGAGCCGGGGGCCGGGCCCGGCGGTCGTCCAGCGGAGCATCTCGTAATCGCCGTCGGAGTTGCCGACGGCCAGGATCGGCCTCCGTCCGATGTGAGACTGGATGCCGACGGGCTTGCCCGGCCCGTCGTCGATGAAGCTGATCCTGGGCTCCCGGACGATCGTCGGCTCATCCCCCTGCTCCTCGAAGCGCAGGGCGATCGTGCTGCCGACGACCTGCTGGGTCGGGATCCCGTAGGCCGGCTCGGCGAAGTTGCGGACGAACTCGACACCCCCGCCGGTGACGATGAAGGTCGAGAAGCCGTGACTTCTCAGGAAGTCGAGCAGCTCGACCATCGGCTGGTAGGTCAGCTCGGTGTACGGTCGGCCGAAGCGGGGGTGGCGGGCGGTGGCGAGCCAGTCGCGGGCCATCGCCTCGAACTCCTCGGGGGTCATGCCCCCGTGGGTCGCGGCCACGAGCTCGGCGATCCCGGCCTCGCCCAGCCCGGCCAGGGCCTCGAAGTCCCGGTCGAGGACGGCCTTGAATCCGGGCCGATCGGCCAGCGCGGGTTCGGCCTCGACCATCGCGGCGACCCGGTCGGCGATGAAGGCGGCCTGCACGTAGACCGGGCGCTCGCACCAGAGGGTGCCGTCGTTGTCGAACACGGCGATCCGGTCCCCGGGCGTGACGAAGTCGGGCGACCCTTCGGTCGTCACCGCCTCGACGAAGGCGACGATGGCCCCTCGGGACGGGCCATCGTCCCAGGAGGGCAGCGGGTCGTCGGCCCGCGCCGGGGCGGCCGGCCCGACGAGACAGAGGATGAGCGCAAGCGACGCGGTCGTGCGAAAGGCAGTCATGGCTGGTGAGTCCTGGGGGCGGCAATCGGCACTCCGCCGGAAGCCGGGCGGGCGCCCCGCGATGTCGGGCCGATTGCCCTCGTGTTCGACCTCGGCGATTCCAACTATGGGATGGGGCGGCCGGGGTCGTTCGACCCGGGCAAACGGAGGGGAGCCGTCGCGACCCCTCCCGGGCTCAGGATGACCCCGGCCGCCCCGACTCGGCGAAGGGCGATGGGCGCTCCACCGCCCGGGAGGCCCGCGACACGCCCCGCGAGCCCCCCCGGCAAGCGGGGCCTGACGCGGTGCTTAGTCGCTCTGCCCCCCCTCCTGGAGCTTCCGCATCACCTCGTCGAGGTTGAAGCTGGCCGCCTTCTGGCGGGGCGGATACTCGACGAAGGTCTTGAGGAAGTTGCCCACGTAGTCCTGCGCCGGGACGAGCAGGAAGACGCGGTCGAGCAGCCAGTCGTAGTAGGTGTTCGAGGTGATGTCGGCCCGCTCGTACGGATCGGTCCGCAGGTTGAAGATCTTCGGGACCCGCAGGCTGACGAACGGCTCGGCCCAGATCTGGAGCGTGCCCGGCACACGCTGCTCCAGGAAGACGATCTTCCAGTTGTCGTACCGCAGGGCGGTGAGCTGCTGGTCGTCGTTGCAGTAGAGGAACGACTCGCGGGGGCCCTCCTCGGCCTCGCCGGTCAGGTAGGGCACCAGGTTGAAGCCGTCGAGGTGGATCTTGTAGGTCGTCTCGCCGACGGTGTGCCCCTCCAGGAGCTTCTCCTTGACGTCCGGGTCGCCGCCCATCGCGACCAGGGTGGGCAGCCAGTCGAGGTGGGAGACGATCTCGTTCGAGACGCTGCCGGCCTCGATCTTGCCCGGCCAGCGGACCATCGCCGGCACGCGGTAGGCCCCCTCCCAGTTCGAGTTCTTCTCGTTGCGGAAGGGGGTCATGGCCGCATCCGGCCAGGTGTTCATGTGCGGGCCGTTATCCGTGCTGTACATCACGAACGTGTCCTCGGCCAGCCCGAGGCGGTCCAGCGCGTCGAGCACCTGGCCGACGTTCTTGTCGTGGTCGATCATCACGTCGGCGTACTCGCTCATCCAGCGGCCGGCCTGGCCGACGCTCTCCGGCTTCGGGTGGGTCCGGAAGTGCATGTGCGTGAAGTTGACCCAGACGAAGAAGGGTTCGTCCCCCTCGGCCTTCCGCTCGATGAAGTCGATGGCGCGGGCGGCGATGTCGTCATCGATCGTCTCCATCCGCTCCTTCGTCAGGGGGCCGGTGTCCTCGATGGTCTGCTTGCCGACGCGGCCGAAGCGCGGGTCGACCGTCGGGTCGTCGACGTCGGTCGCCTTCGCGTCGAGCACCCCCCGGGGGCCGTACTTCGCCCGGAAGGCCGGGTCCTTCGGGTAGTCGGGGTGCTCAGGCTCCTCCTCGGCGTTCAGGTGGTACAGGTTCCCGTAGAACTCATCGAAGCCGTGGACGGTCGGCAGATACGCGTTGCGGTCGCCCAGGTGGTTCTTGCCGAACTGGCCGGTCGCATAGCCCTGCGCCTTCAGCAGGTCGGCGATCGTCGGGTCCTCGGCCTGCAAGCCCAGCTCCGCACCGGGCAGGCCGACCTTGGTCAGGCCGGTGCGCATGCCGTGCTGGCCGGTGAGGAACGAGGCGCGGCCGGCCGTGCAGCTCTGCTCGCCGTAGTAATCGGTGAAGATCATCCCCTCTCGGGCGACCCGATCGATGTTCGGCGTGCGGTAGCCCATCAGGCCCATCGTGTAGGCGCTGATGTTGGAGCGGCCGATGTCGTCTCCCCAGATGATGACGATATTAGGCTTCTTCGAATCCTGTGCCGACGCCTCGGGAGCCCCGAGCATCGCGGCGAGAATGCCGATGACCCCGAGAGGCACGAGGCCGCGAGAAATCCATCGCATGATGTGTCCCATGGTTCGAGTTGTGTCCTTGCAGCGGATGGGCGGGCAGGAGAGACGTCGCCCCTGCACCGTCAGGACGTCGGACGGCTCGCGAGGACGGGCGGGGACGCGAGCAGGGAGAACGTGAGCGTCTGCATGACACCAGCTCCGGCGACTGATTTCAAGATCCCCGCGATTGACCACGCCCACGCGCCTTGGCCGCGGCCGTCCCGGCTCGAATGCGGGCCTCGCACGCCCTCGACCTCCCCGGTCACTTCTTCGGCCGGAAGGCGGCGATGCGGCCGGGGTCCGTCTCCAAGCGGGGGCCGCCGATCAGGTCGATGCAGTACGGCACGGCGGGCATGACGGCGTCGAGGCACTCGGCGATCGCCCTCGGCTGCCCCGGCAGGTTGATGATGAGGGACCGCCCCCGGATGACGGCGGTTTGCCTTGAGAGAATCGCCGTGGGGACCTTGGTCAGCGAGACCTGCCGCATCAGCTCGCCGAAGCCGGGCATCGGCTTCTCGGCCACGTCGAGCGTGGCCTCGGGCGTCACGTCCCTCGGGGCCGGGCCGGTGCCCCCGGTGGTGACGATCAAGGGGCAGCCTTCGCGGTCGGCCAGCTCGATCAGGGTCGCGGCGATCTGCTCGCGGTCGTCGGAGACGAGCCGCGGGACGGGCTCCCAGGCGGTGGTCAGGACCTCGGAGAAGTATCGGTGGATGGCCGGGCCGCCCCGGTCCTCGTATTCTCCCCGGCTGGCGCGGTCGGAGACGGTGACAATGCCGATGCGGGCGGTCGAGGCGTCGGTCATGGTGCGATCGTCCTTCAAGTCGGGAGGGGAACCCTCGGGTTGACCGGCCTATTGTGCAAGGAGGGCGGCCCGTTGCACAATCGGCCCGACGGCCCGACCCCCGGCCTCGGTATACCGCACTGGACTGGACCGGACTGGAGCGACCGACCATGCGACCGCCCTCCCCCACCCCCTCGCCGACCGCCCCGCCGCAGGAGGTCCCCGAGACCTTCGGCCCGGACGCCTTCCGCGTGCTCGCCCGGGAAGTCCTGCGGCTGGAGATCGCCGACGAACGGTTGGAACCCTTGCGGTCGCTCGTCAACGGCCTGAACGCCGAACTGGCCCCGATGACCCTGGTCGACCTCGACGGCGTCGAGCCGGACGTCGCCTTCGGGCTCGATCCGGAGGGCTGGCCGAGATGATCGACCTGACCCAGACGAACGCCCGGGAGGTCGCCCGCCGGGTCAACGCCGGCGAGTGGAAGGCCGTCGAGGTCGCCCGGTCGGCGCTCGGCCGGATCGAGGTCCACGACGACCGACTCCGCGCCTTCATCACCGTGACGGCCGAGCAGGCCCTGGCCGACGCCGAGGCCGTCGATCGCGCCGTCGAGGCCGGCCGATCCTTCCCGATGGCCGGGGTCCCCCTGGCCGTCAAGGACGGCTTCTGGACCGAAGGGGTCCGGACGACCAACGGCTCGAACGCCCTGCTCGACTTCGTGCCCGGGGCCGACGCCGAGGCCGTCGCCCGCCTGCGCAAGGCCGGCTGCCTGCTGGTCGGCAAGACCTTGATGCACGAATATGCCTATGGATTCACCAGCCAGAACCCCCACTTCGGCGACGCCCGCAACCCCTGGGACCCCTCCCGAGTGCCCGGCGGCAGCACGGGAGGGGGGGCCGTCGCCCTGGCCGCCGGCATGGCCCTGGCGGCCGTCGGCGGCGACACGGGGGGGTCGGTCCGCCAGCCGTCGGCGCTCTGCGGCGTGGTCGGCCTGAAGGTGACGTACGGCCGGGTCAGCCGACACGGCGGGATCCCCCTGAGCTGGTCGATGGACACCGTCGGCCCGATGGCCCGGACGGCCGAGGACGCGGCGCTCATGCTCAGCGTCATGGCCGGTGCCGACCCGAAGGACCCGGCCACCCTGCCCGCCCCGGCCCTCCCCGATCCGATCGCGGCGGACGGGTCCGGCGACCTGCGAGGGCTGCGCATCGGCGTGCCGACGGGCTTCTTCTTCGACCTGGCCGGGCCGGAGGTGGCCGCCTCGGTCCGCGACGCGGTCGAGGTGGTCCGAGGGCTCGGGGCCACCATCGTCGAGGTCCCCTTCCCCGGCCCCGAGCTGGCCCGCGCCGCCCACCGGGCGATCATCTTCGCCGAGGCCGCCGCGGCCCACGAATCGACCGCCCGGACCCCGGCCAACGGCCTGAGCGACGAGGTCCGCAACCTCCTGCTCGCCGGGCTCTTCCTGACGGGCAAGCAGTACCTCGACGGCCAGCGGGTGCGGCGGGTGGTGATCGACCAGTACCGCGAGCTCTGGCGGTCGTTCGACGTGCTCGCCACGCCGACCAGCCCGATCGTCGCCACGCCGATCGGCGAGCAGGAGGCCGAGGCCGCGGGCCAGAAAAGGCCGCTGGTGCAACTGTATCTCGACCACACCTTGCCCTTCAACCTGACCGGCCAGCCGGCGCTTTCGGTGCCGTGCGGGTTCTCAAGCTCAGGGTTGCCGATCGGGCTCCAGCTCGTCGGCCGGCCGTGGGACGAGGCGACCCTGCTGCGGGTCGGCGCCGCGTACCAGGCGGCCACCCACTGGACCGATCGGGTGCCGCCGGGCCTCGACGGCGCAGGCTCTTGACTCGCTCATTGCCGGCGACTCCGCACTCGCCTTCCCGCCGCCACCAGCCTTTCGAGGAGGAGACACACATGAACCACCGTCGATTGTTCCTGGGCCTGGGGGCGGCCCTCGCGTTGCTCGGGCTGCTGGGTCCCGCCGCCCTCGCCTGCACGAGGATGGTCTATCTCGGGCCGGGGGGGCGGATCCTGACGGCCCGATCGATGGACTGGGCGACGGAGATCGGCACCGACCTCTGGGTCTTCCCCCGGGGCATCGAACGTTCGGGCCAGACGGGCGAGAAGACCGTGCGCTGGACCTCGAAGTACGGCAGCGTCACCGCCTCGGCGTTCAACATCGCCACCAGCGACGGGCTCAACGAGAAGGGCCTGTCGGCCAACCTGCTCTGGCTGGCCGAGTCGGAGTACACCCCGTGGACCGGCGAGAAGCCGGGGATCTCCATCGCGATCTGGGCCCAGTACGTGCTGGACAATTTCGCCACGGTCGCCGAGGCCGTCGCCGCCCTGGAGGAGGAATCGTTCGTCGTCCTGACCTCCACGCTGCCCGACTCGGACCGCATGGCGACCGTCCACCTCTCGATCTCCGACGCCTCGGGCGACAGCGCCATCTTCGAATACGTGGATGGCAAACTGGTGATCCATCACGGCCGTCAGTACCAGGTGATGACCAACTCGCCGACCTTCGATCAGCAACTGGCGATCAGCAGCTACTGGGGCGAGATCGGCGGCACGGTGATGCTCCCCGGGACCAACCGCGCGGCCGACCGCTTCGCCCGGTCGAACTTCTACATCAACGCGATCCCCCGGGTGGAGGACCGCCGGGCGGCCACCGCCGCGGTCTTCAGCGTGATCCGCAACGTCTCGGTGCCGATCGGCATCACCACGCCGGACCAGCCGAACATCTCCTCGACCCGCTGGCGCACCGTCGCCGATCACAAGGACCTGATCTATTACTTCGAGTCGGCCGTGACGCCCAACGTCTTCTGGGTCGACCTGAAGGACCTCGACCTCGAGCCGGGGGCGCCGGTTCGGGTCTTGCGGCTCGGGCCGGACCAGCGCGAGACCTTCGCCGGCGAGGTTTCGGACGAGTTCCGACCTTCGGAGCCGTTCACGTTCATGAGGGTCGACCCCGAGGCGGAGTGACCCCTCCCGCGACGCCCCCCCGATCGCCTGGCACGTCAAGGCCGTCTTCGGTACGCTCCTGGGGACCGGCGATCCGGCCCGCCCTCGGCCGATCCTCTTGACGATGGAGCCCCGACGATGTCGCAGTTCGACCTCCCCGCCATCCAGGAATCGCTCTGCCAGTTCGGCCTCGACGGCTGGCTCCTGTACGACTTCCGGGGGAACAACGTGCTGGCCCGGAGGGTCCTCGACCTGGCCCACCGGCCGACCGGCTCGCGGCGGTTCTTCTACTTCATCCCGAGGCAAGGGGAGCCGAGGAAGCTGGTCCACCGGATCGAGCCGGGCGCCCTCGACCACCTGCCGGGCGGGGCGACCGTCTATCTCCGCTGGCAGGAGCTGGAGGCCGGGGTCGGGGCGATGCTCGGCGGGGCGAAGCGGGTGGCGATGGAATACGCCCCTCGGGTGTCGAACCCGTACATCGCCCGGATCGACGCCGGGGTGATCGAGCTGGTCCGGTCGCTCGGGGTCGAGGTCGAGCCCTCGGGCGACCTGATCCAGCGGTTCGAGGCGTCGTGGACCGACGAGCAATGGGCGATGCACCAGGAGGCGACCCGCGTGACGACCGAGGCGTTCAACATCGCCTTCGGCCTGATCGCCGAGCGGACGGGCGGCGGCGGCTCGATCCGAGAGACCGAGGTCCAGCGCGTGATCCTCGACCACTTCGAGCGGCACGACCTGACCACCTACTCGCCGCCGATCGTCGCCGTCGGCCCCCACAGCGGCGACCCGCACTACGAGCCGAAGGCCGGCCAGGACGCCGAAATCCGCGAGGGGGAGTTCGTCCTGATCGACCTCTGGGCCAAGTGCGACCGGCCGGGGGGGGTGTACAGCGACCTGACCCGCGTCGGCTTCGTCGGCCGTGAGGTGCCCGAGCGGTTCGAGGCCGTCTTCCAGGTCGTCGCCCGGGCCCGGGACGCCGCGATCGCCCGCGTCCGGAACGCCTTCCAGACCCGGACCCCCTTGCGGGGGTTCGAGGTCGACGACGCCGCCCGCCACGAGATCGAGGCCGCCGGCTTCGGCGAGGCGTTCATCCACCGGACCGGCCACAGCATCGGCGAGGAGACGCACGGCAACGGCGCGAACATGGACAACCTCGAGACCCACGAGACCCGCCTGGTGCTGCCCCGCACCTGCTTCTCGATCGAGCCGGGCATCTACCTGCCCGAGTTCGGGATCCGCTCCGAGGTGGACGTCTTCATCGACGCCGACGGCGGGGTCCACGTCACCGGGGGGCTCCAGACCCGCGTCCTGCCGATCCTGAGCGACCCGACCGCCTCGGGGCAGTAGGTGCGCCTTCCTGTGCGCCGTGTTGCGCAGCCCGGTGCGCCTCGACGCGGCGGGCCAAACGGCGCGTAACCTCATGGCCTGGAAGAGGTTCCCCGAAATTCCCTTCGGTTCGTTCCGGAACTCGACGGCGGTCCCCGCCCGCCGGGCGTCCGGCTCGCGACAGCAACGAACCGGGCGCAATCGGCTCGGCCGGGGTGCGCTCGCCGGTGCGCCGGCGCGTGCGCGGCTGGTGCGCCGACGAGACAAACCGCAAACCGTTTCTGAAATGAGGGTTAACACAAATCGCGCCGTTCGTTTCGGGAAACGAAGGGGAGGCAATCGGCTCGTTTCGTACGAGGCCAGGGAGCGGGATCGAGGGACGAGTGCCGGATTGCCAAGGAGCGTTGAATCGAAGCGTGCCGTCCGCACGGGAGGGGACGCGGTCGGCGGCGACGGATCGAGGCCGGGGCGCGGGGTCGGCGGTCTCTCCGGACCGCTCCTGGTCGAATGTGGTGGGATCCGAGTGCCCCGGGGCACCCGCTCAACACCGTGAACCCACCGATGAAGACGGCTAGCGGTACTCTAAATCTCGGGATTGAGGGGAGCGGCAGTCACTTTTTGTCCCGGGGATGGGTCGAAAACGACGCGAAGCGGGGACGGGCAGGGAGGAGTCGGCAAGGCGTGTTGACCCGATTCACCGATCGGCGTGGTTTTCATGCAAGGATGGACACAGGGCCGGGGCGGTGGGGGTAGGAACGGTCGAGGGCCCTGCTCGGACACGCGGCGAGCCGACGCGGCCATGGTCGGGTCGCCCCGACGCAGGCGTTGACTGCGGCAGGGGAGACGGGCGGCCAGTCGGCCGGGCGATCGCCGTCCGCGCGGCGGCATCGAGCGTGTGCCCTTCGGACGGCCGCGGGAGCGGCCGGCATCCCCCACGGAATCGCCTTCTCGATCCCTTTGTAGGAGTCACCAGCGTTCATGATTCGTCGATCCATCGGTCTCGGGCTGCTCGCCGTGCTGGGACTGGGTGCCCAGGCCTGGGCGGGGCAGATTTACGTCAACTCTCCTTTGGTGACGATCGACTCGGTCGGCGGCACCGTGGCGAATGCCAAGTATCGCCTGTCGAACACGGGCTTCGACGTGAGCATCGACAACGCCCCCGGCACCGTCACGGCGGCCGACCAGGTGACGGCCACCCTGGGGAACGTGGCGACGACCAGCGGCAAGGTCTTCGACTTCGTGCTGGAGCACCGCGCCGGCGAGGGGATCATCTTCAGCCTCGACGGGCCGGGGTCGCTCGACCGGACGGTCTCGTGGGGCAGCTTCGCGAGCACCCCGGGGGGTTCGAACCGGGCGAACCTCAACGGCCTGCTCCCCCCCTCGGCGTTCAACTCGCTGGTGCTGAGCGCCCGGGCGACGCAGGCGGGGTCGTCGTTCGCCTTCGATGAGCTGAACTTCTCCGGGGCCGGCCTCTCGCTGGTCGACGGGGGCTTCCTGTCGGGCACGGTCACCCCGGGCAGCGGCGACCCGCTGGGCTTCGCCAATCAGCGGCTCTATTCCAGCGTGAACCTGGCCGGGGTCGACTGGACGCTGACCGGGCGGATCTCGGGCACGAAGCTGCTGACCGGCGGCGACGAGACGGTGCGGTTCAACGTCGGCTTCCAGCAGGTGACGGCGGCGGTCGTGCCCGAGCCGTCGACCCTGGCGATGGCCGGGATCGGTTCGGTGGCGCTGGCCGGCGTCGGCCTGCTCCGCCGTCGGAAACAGCGGCGGGCCGATCGAGGGCTGTCCTGATCGGCCGTCCCCCGGACTGAGACCCCGGCGGCGGCGGCACTGTGCCTGGCCGACGACCGCCGGACGTCTCAACGGTCCCTGCCGCGGCGAGGGCGTAGAGGGCCTTAGCGTGTGCCGCGGCCAGGGCCGTCCTTCGTGATTGCCCGTTGAGGCAGAAGCGTGTCGATCCGTGTGCGGGTAGGTGCCGGGCCGGAGCCGTCCCGGGACGCGATCGATCGATCGGGCGGGATGGGATCGCATGGGATGGGACGGGCCGGGCCGAGGGGGCGAACTCCCCGGGCCCGGCCCCGTCGATCGATCAGGCGGATCGGCGTTCGAGGGCGGCGCCGGGGCTCGAAGGGCGGCGCGTGTAATGCATGGTCATGAAGGGGATCCAGGTGCCCTCGTCGGAGAGGAGCTGCGACCGCATGATCCGGCGGTCGTCGTCCACCAGCTCGATGATGTCCTGATAGCGCGACAGCCCCGAGCCGGTGAAGCTGGGGCCCTCGGCGTCGAGGGTGAGGATGCGGGCGTCGGCGTCGAGCGACCCCTGGTAGGTCCAGAGGTGTGTCATGACCGAGGCCACGAAGGTCCCGGTGAAGCGCCCGGACGCCGGGTCGAAGCCGAGGGTCATCACCGAGACGGACGACTGACCGTCGGGCGTCGTGCCGAGGATCTCGGCGACCGTCCAGAGGCCCCCGAGCGACCGGACCACCTCGGTCCCGCTCGAGGTCATGGGCGGCTGGTCCGGCCCCATGACGCACTCCATCTCGTACGACCATTCGCCGACCAGCGCATCAAGCCAGCGGTGCTCTCGACTGGGTTCCGCGTGCATCGATCCCTCCTCCGCTCGGGGGGGGTGTGCCGGGGCGATCCCCGGGCACACGAAGGAACCGGCCCACCTGTCCACACGAACAGGCGTCGGCCGGATTCGTGGAGTTCTCCCACAAGATCGGCAGATTGTCAACAGGCGTACACTCAAAATCGGGCAAGCTGTCGATACGACGCTCCGGCGGAAGGGGCGGGGGCGTCGGCGGGGTCTGTCGGGAAGGCTGCTCAGCGTGCGAGGCGATCGGCGAGGAACCGTCGGAGCCAGACGGCGGCGTCGGGGTCGATGATGGGGGTGAGGGTGCTCGACCGGTCGCCACGAAGGGCGATGAGCCGGCAGGTCGGGTTGAGTTCGACCTGCTCGACGTCCTGGACCGGGAGCCGGCGCGTGCTCGGTCGCCCTCGATCGAAGGTGGTGGCGAGCCACTCCGTCGGGCCGGCCTCGATCCGCCAGCCCGACGGCGGCACCCCGCCCCGGATCGTGCGGCCGAACTCGGCCATCCCGCCCAGGATGAACCGCATGACGCCCAGCCAAACGGCCGTGAAGCCGACGAGGAAGACGGTCCCGAACACCTTGTCGGCCGGTTTCCCGTTGAACTGGAAGGGCACGTCCCAGACCCAGAGCGTGACGACCTCGAAGGCGGCCAGCGCGACGAAGAGGATGAGACACCCCCGGGTCAGGCAGCCGATGCGCCGCCGGGTCGATTCGGGGGGGAGGAACGACTCGTGGCTGGCGAGGATCACCCGGTCGTCGTCTCGTCGGGTCAGGACACCGAACGGGGGAGAGGCGGGATCGAAGGGGGCCTCGTCGTCGGGTCGGGCCGCGCGGGCGATCCCCCGGAGTCCGTCCAGCAAGGGGACGCCGAGGAACGCCGCCAGCCGGTCGCCGGCCGCGACGCTCCACTCGCGATCGGCGTGGGTGGAGAGGTTCCGGCGGGTCCAGGCCCCCTCGTCGTCCTTGAAAACCAGGTTGAGCTGGAAGGTCTGATAGGAATCGTCGTCGGACGAACGGACGCCGCCGTCGATGACCTGGACCGCGCGGATCTCGGCGAGCGGTCGCGAGGAGGGGGACCAGGGCGACCGGATCTCCAGGCGTCCCGTCTCCCGATCGAACAGGATGCGGCGGCGACCGAGCAGGATCAGCAGGCCGATGGCGAGGAACAGCGCCCCGATCCCGGCGAAGATCGCGACGCCGGGTTCCTCGGGCATCCGGGCCAGGCCGGCCAGCAAGGCGACCCCGCCGAGCGCCGCGAAGACGGCCCCGATCAGGTGAGACGTGACGCTCGGCCCGAGCACCCGACGGTGCGGGCCGTCGCCTCGGACGGCCACGTCTCGGAAATTGGCCGAGGACGTGCCCGTCAGCGGGGCCGTCTCGACCTCGAACCACCAGGGCGGCCGTCCTGGCGGCTCGCGATCGGGGACGGTGGGATTCAAAGGGGTTGTCTCATCCGAGGCCGGGCCGGCGGGGCCGCGGTTCGACGGCCCCCGCCCCCCTTTACCAGCCGTAGAACCCGCCGTAGGGCGAGCCGTAGCGCGGGAATACTCGGGAGCCGATGCCGAGCTGGAACCCGATTCCCACCCCGGAGCCGTAGCCGGCGCCGTAGCCGTAGGGCGTCCCGTAGCCGTAGGAGTAGGGCGACCCGTAATTGGACGAGTACCCGTACGGATACGAGGCCTCATAGGCATACGGATAGGCCGTCTGGTAGCTGAAGCCCGAATCAAAATTCAGGCCCGGGTTGTAGGCATAGCCGCGTCCCCAGCCGCGGTGTCGGCCGGGGCCGTATCCGGAGCCGTAGCCGAACCCGCCGGCGGGGTAGATGGGCTGATCGGAGTAGAGGCCGGGGGCGACCGGGGCCTGCCGGGGGGGGAGCCCCCGGGCCTGGTCCCAGTAGTAGCCGAGGGGCACATACGGCGTCCCCCAGATGCGTTGCATGGCGTTGAAGCGGTCTTCCCAGAAGTCGTTTCCCTGGCCGACCGCCGCCGAGGCGATCGCCGCCGCCGAGGTGGCGGAGGCCCCTCGGGCCGTCGTCGTCGTCAGCGTCGTCGGGCCGATCGCCAGCAAGGCGACGGCCGCGGTTGTCATCAGCCCGATCCTGGTCCACGGGTGCCGAGTCATCGTTGAGCCCTCCTCCTTTGGGGTCGGGCCGTCGGATCGGCCCATCAGGATACCTCCTGGACCCTTTCCTCATGCAGCAAAGCCCGTGCCCAGCCGTACCGGCACGGGGATTGCCCTCGACCCGGAGGAGCACACTCGTCGGGACGCCAGACACCTCGCGGGAGGGACTGCCGGGGTGAGCATCCGCCGGCGCCTCCGACCGACCGACCGGACGGCCCCGGCCCCGTCGCCCCGGTCGAGGGGAGCGGGTTGGGTGCGGCGGCCTCGGCCGGCGTGCAAGGCTTCGGGTGCTTGACGAGGCCCCCACCCGGCCTGCGGCGCCCCTCGTCCCCGCGAGCGGGGGCGAGGGGCGGGACGGATGGCGTGCCGCTCCGACGAACGGGGCCGAGGGCCGGCGTCGGGCCGGACGCCGGCAGGTCGCGCGATCGGGTCGGCCCGGGGGCGATCAGTTGCCGGCGGCGGCGGCGGGGGCCTTCTTCAGGACGAAGAGGTGCTGGGTCGGGGCCTTCGGCTCGAAGGACTCGGGGTAGTCGGTGCCGCCGAAATCGTAGATGAGCGTGAGTTCGTTGCCGTCGTGCCTGGCCAGGGCCTTGGCCTTCACGCCGACGGCGTCTTCCATGAGCGAGGACTTGACGATTTCGAGGGTGGCCCGGTAGGTGCCCTCCTCGGGCTCGTCGTCGATGACGTAGCGGATCTCGAACTGCACGGCGCCGTCGTCGCCGATCAGGGAGAGCTTGCCCTCCTCGATCGTGACGGTGTTGCCCTTCAGGTCGTCGGCGGCGACGGGCTGGTCGCCGCGCTGGCCCTTGACGTAGGAGTAGGTCCCGAACGGATCTTGCGCGCCGGCAAGGCTCGGGGCGAGGAGCACGGCCACCAGGCCGGGGATCAACAGCCGAGCGATCATGGAAAGGTCCTTTGGTTCGTGGGACAACCCTGCGAGGGGGATCGGACCGACCGGCCGAGATCGACGCCGACGACGACGCCACCGTCGATCCCGGTCGGCGACGATCATACCCGCTGGGCATCCTCCGGGCGCGGGTCGGCCGGGGATCGGTCGGCGCGGATCGACCACCACGACGCCAACGCGGTGCCGGTGAGCATGCAGCCGAAGGTATAGAGCGCACACGGGATGGCCGCGGCGGGGCGGTCGGGGAAGAGGGTCAGGGCCATGGTGGTGCCGAGCCCGGCGTTCTGCATGCCGACTTCGAGGGTCAGGGCACGCCGCATCGGCGGGTCGACCCGGAGCAATCGGCCGCCGAGGTCCCCGGCGAGGTAGCCGAGCAGGTTGACCGCCAGCAGGGCTGTGATCAACTGAAGGCTCGGCCCGGCCAGGCGGTCGCGGTTGCTGGCGACGACGACGGCAATAATCCAGAGGATCACCAGGTTCGCCACCAGCGAGGCGACCGGCCCGTCGAGCCGGTGGCGACGCCGGGGCAGGCGGCCGATCGCGTGGCCGAGCCCGACCGGCACGACCACGAAGAGCGCCAGTTGCCGCATGGCCTCGACCGCCGGGAAGTCGACCGAGACGCCGCCGAGCGTCCAGCGGAGGGCCAGCGGGACGACCAGCGGAGAGGCCAGGGTCGCGGCCGTGGTCAGGCCGACGGAGTAGCTGACGTTGCCCCGGGCCATCAGGGTCAGGACGTTCGAGGCCATCGCCCCCGGCACGCAGCCGACGAGCATCAGGCCGACCGTGGCATCGGCATCGAGCCGGGCGACGCTCGCCGTGGCCACGGCGAGCAAGGGCATGCTGGCATATTGAATCGCCGTGCCGCCGAGCACGCTCGGCCAGCGCCGGGCGACCCGGGCCACCTCGTCGCCCGGCAATCGCCAGCCGATGGCGAACATCGCCAGGGCGATCAAGGCCCACAGGCCCGATCGGCTGGCGAGGAAGGGATCGGACGCGGCCGATCCGAACAGCCCCGGCCAGGCGAAGGCCAGGGCCGAGAGGATCACCAGCGCCAGCAGCAGGAGGAGAGATCGCATGAGGGGAGTCACACGTCAAAACGATTATGGGCGTCCACAAGATCAGGAAGGCCGGGCGAGGGGGAGGTGCGTCTTCGAGGACGCGACGGCACCCGACTACCGCTTCCAGTCGAAATTGGTGGGATTCGGGTGCCCCGGGTTCCGCGCAGCGGACCCCGGGCCGGGGGCGGCAGGCCGAAGCAGCTCCGCCCGGGGTCCGCTGCGCGGAACCCGGGGCACCCACTGAAAAACGTGACCCCACCGATTCAGACTGGAAGCGGGACTACGGGGCTTCGAGGACGAGACCATCAGGGGCCCCCGGAGCCGGAGCGGCGATCGAGGGCGGGGTCGGTCCCCCAGCCGAGCTTGTCGCGGAGGGTCCGGTAGAAGAGATGGCCGGAGAGGCGGACCATCGGGAACGGCGTCTCGCCGCGACGGACGGCGAGGCGGTCGCCGGGGGCGAGCGGCTCCTGCATCTGGCCGTCGATGACGGCGGTGACGGCCTGGCCCTCGGTCAGGCTCGGGATGACCTCGTACCACTTGTGCGAGGCATCGACCAGGGGGCGCTGGGTGAGCGTGTGGGCGCAGATCGGTGTAATCACGAACATCTGGGCATTCGGCGGCAGGATCGGGCCGCCGGCCGAGAGGCTGTGGCCGGTCGATCCGACCGGGGTGGCCAGGATCAGGCCGTCGCCCCGGTAGCTGATGACGCTCTCGCCGTCGATCCGGAGGCCCAGCTCGATCAGGTGGAACGGCGGCGCGGCCCGCAGGACGACGTCGTTCAGCCCCCGGTAGACGAGGGTCTGGCCGTCGGTGCGGCGGATGGTGCAGTCGAGCGTCATCAGGTTCTCGACCGTGAAGCGCCGGGCGGCCAGATCGGCCAGGCGGTCGCGGAGCCCGGTCGGGGTCAGGTCGGCCAGGAAGCCGAGCCGGCCGAGATTGACGCCGAGGACCGGGATCGGCTGGTCTCCCATCCGCCGGGCCGTGTGCAGGACCGTGCCGTCGCCGCCGAGGACGAGCGCGATGTCGGCCTCCAGCCCGGACAGGTCGGAATCGCTCCCCAGGTCGACGACGGCCAGCTCCAGGCCCGGCTGGCCCTGGATCTCGGCGGCCAGGCCGCCCGAGGTGGAGATCACGTCGGGCTTCGTGCCGTTGCCGAGCACGGCGATCCGCAACGGTCCGGCGGGCGAGCTGCTGGGCTCGGACATGAACGGCTCCGAATCGAGGGCACCAGGGGGGGAGGACGCAGCGGCGTCGTGCGATGCGCGACGGGGCGGGGACGCGACCGGCTCACGGGTCACGGATCACGGGTCACGCGATCCCGTCGCGTCATTCCCGACGGCAATCGGGTTGCGAATCGCCTCGGCGAGGCCGGGCAAGGAGACGCGGTACTCGGTGAACCGGGGGTCGGGCTCGGGGTAGTCGGTGCTGATGAACTGGGCCCCGCTGGCGAAGGCCCGGTCGCGTCGGGTCGTGTCGCCCGACCGGGCCTGACGGGTGTCGGCGTCGGCCCGGGTCCGGACGAGGAAACCGGCGCGGACGAGTGTCTGGATCTCGTCGAACTGGCCGATCGGGTCGTTCCGCTTGAACCAGGCGGCGGCGGGGTGATCGGTGCTCCCGGCGTCGGCGAACATGACGCGCCCGGCGAGGTTCGCGTGCCCATCGAGGTAGAGGTCCCGGATCCGGTCGGTATTGTCGAGCGCGAGGAGGACCCGGCCGCGAGCCTCGGCCAGGCGGGGCCAGCCGCGGGCCCGGAGGGCTTCGGGGAGGGTGTCGAAGTCCCCGCGGACGTCGTCGGGCGTGAGCACATGACCCGGCTCGAAGGCGGAGCGGAGGGCCTGCTCGATCGTGTCGAGGGCCTCGGCGTCGATCGGGGCCGGTCGGGAGAGCCCCGGCACGGCCTGATCTTTCAGCTCAAGAAGGATGAGGATGGGCAGGTGCTCGGGGTGGGCCTTCGACCAGTCGCGGACCTGGGCGAGGGCGTCGGCGAGGGTCGGGGCGGTGCTCAGGTAGTCGATGTCCTGCACGTGGAGGACCTTCGGGCCGGGCGGGTCGAGCACGCCTCCGCGGTTCGGGTCGGGGCCGGGGTCCTCGCCGCGCCCGATGAGGGCGGCGCGGGCCATCGGCCGGGAAAAGAGGCCGCCGTCGGGGTCGGCGAAGATGTCCAGCTCGATCTGACGGATCTGGAGCCTGCCGAACTGCTCGGCCAGGGGGCGGTGGGAGTAGTCGATCGCCTCGGCCTGCCGGGGGCTGAGGGCGGCGACCATGCCCATCACCCCGGGGCTGGGGGCGAGGTGATACGAGTTGTGCGTGCCGACGACCTGGATCTGATTGAGGCGGAGGTCGTCGTCGATCGGGTCGTCGGTCGGCCCGGACGCGACGGCCGCCGGCATCGCGAGCGCGAGGAGGAGGAACAGCGAGGCGATCATGGGGGCCGTCTCCGGACATGGAGCATGGGTCGGGCCGAGGCCGGGTCGACCAGGATCGGGCGGGCCGCTCCCCCCGCCTGCCCGGAGGATCGGGGCCGGTCGTGCTCCCCATTCTAGCGAGCCCGGGGGCGGAGATCCCGGGAGAGGCGGATTCGTGCGTCCTCGAAGACTCGACGGCATCCTACAAAAGCACGGTCGCCCGTCGGACGTCGCGATCGTGCCACCTGCAACGGGGGGCCTCGTTGCGAGGCCGGGGGGAGAGTTGCTAGACTGGATCGTGCGCAAAAAGCGACAGTGGCGAGCATCCCGATTCGAGCAAATCCCGCCCGGTTCCCCCCGCGAGTGGACCGCCATGTCCGATCCGTTCTCCTGGTCGATCAACCTGGGCCGATGGGCGGGCGTCCCGGTCAGGTTGCATTTCCTCTTGATCGTCTTCGTCGTCGTGAAGCTGCTGGGCGCCAGCCTGCTCGACAGCGAGGACGAGGTCGATTTGCTGGAGACGCTCGCCTGGCTCGGCCTGCTGGCGTTGGCGCTCGGCGTGCACGAGCTGGGGCACATCGCGGCCAGCTATCGGCTCGACCTGGAGCCGGACGAGGTGCGGCTCTGGCCGCTCGGCAACTTCCAGGGGCCGCAGCCGGTCTCGATCGCCCGGGCCCGGGAGTCGATGGCCGTGGCCCTGGCCGGGCCGCTCACCAGCCTGAGCGTGGCGGCGATCCTGGGCGTCGGCCTGCTCTTCGCCGACGCCCGGATGACCCTCAACCCGTTCGGATCGGGCGGGTCGGGCAGCGGGGCGCCGACGATCGGCGGCGAGCCGGCCGAGGCGCTGGGGGCCATCTGGCTGGTCGGCTGGTTCGCGTACCTCAACTGGGTCCTGTTCCTGGCCAACGTGATCCCGGCCCTGCCGCTCGACGGCGGGCGGGTCTTGCGGGCGTACCTGGCCGGGCCGTCGCTGACGGCGACGCGAGACGGCCTGATCGCCCCGTGGATGGCCCGGTCGTTCGCCGTCTTGCTGGCGATCATCGGGGTGATCCGCCTGCTCTTTTACTCCGGCAGCGCGGGGGGGGTCGAGCTGATCGGCCTGGCCATCCTCATCGAGCTGATGGTCCGCTACGAGATGCGGATGCTCGAGGACGGCGGCTATTACGAGGACAACCTGTTCGGCTACGACTTCTCGGAAGGCTACACGAGCCTCGAAGGCAGCGGGCCGAAGGTCCGCCCGTACCGCGAGAACGCCCTGGTCCGCTGGCGACGGCGGCGCTCCGAGGCGCGCCGGCATCGGCAGGCGATCAAGGAGGCCGCCGAGGAGCGCCGGATGGACGAGATCCTGGCCAAGATCCACGACCAGGGGCGCGACGCCCTGACCCCCGAGGAACAGCGCTTCCTCACCCGCGTCAGCACGAAATACCGCAAGCGGCCCCGGTCGAGGGGCTGATCCGGCGATGATGCGACCGCTCGTGCTCGATGCCGCGATGGGCACCCGCCTGATCGCCCGAGGGCTCGACCTGACCCGGGACGACCCGAGCCTCTGGAACCTCGATCGGCCCGAGGCCGTCGCCGAGATCCACCGCCTCGACCTCGACGCCGGGGCCGACGCGATCACCACCAACACCTTCGGCGCGAACCGCAAGTGGCTGGCCCGCTACGGCCGGGCCGGCGACGTGGTGGCGATCAACCGCCAGGCGGCTTCGATCGCCCGAACACTGGCCGGGCCGGATCGAATCGTCCTCGGCTGCATCGGCCCGACCGCCCCCGGCACCGAGGACGAACTCGAACAGGCCCGGGCGCTCGCCGACGAAGGGGTCGATGCCCTGTTGCTGGAGACGAACGCGACGGCCGAGCCGATCGGCGGCCGCCTGCGGCGGCTTCACGCGGCCGTCGGCCTGCCGATGATCGTCACCTTCGCCCTGGTCGCCGATGACGACCCGCTGCCGGGACTCGACTTCGACCCGGACGAGGTCGGGCTTCGGGCGATCGGCTGGAACTGCATCCCGCCCGATCGGGCCGTGACCTTGCCCGGTCGTTTGCGACGGCCGGTGGACGTGCCGCTGGTGCTGCGGCCGTCGGGGGGGGCTTGGGAGGCCGAGGTCCCTCGCCTGCTCGATCGCGGCGTGCGGTATTTCGGCGGCTGCTGCGGGACGACCGAGGCCGACGTCGGGGCGCTGCGGCGGGCGATCGGCCCGCGGCGATCGGCGAGCGAATCGGGGTAGCCCGATCGGGCGATTCGTGGTACACGAACGGTTCGATTCGGGCCAGGGAGGGCCTGGGCACGCACCGGTGACAGGGAGGACGCCGATGAGGATCTGCATGGTCACCACCTTCTTCGGCGCGCAGAGCTTCGGCGGCGACGCGGCGTACGTCGAGCGCCTGGCCGGTGCGCTGGCCAGGAGGGGGCACGAGGTCCACGTCGCCCACTGCGTCGACGCGTTCGAGTCGGTCCGGGGGAAGCACCCGCTCCGCCCGTTCGAGCCGCCGCCGGGGGTCACGGTCCACCCGCTCAAGAGCAAGGCGGGCATCCTCTCTCCCATCGCCACCCAGGTCACCGGCCGCCCTTATTTCAAGGCCGAGGCCCTGAAGGCCCTGCTGGACGACGTGAAGACGGACGTCGTCCACTTCCACAACATCTCGCTCGTCGGCGGGCCGGCGGTGCTGGAGATGGGATCGCATGCCGTCCGGATCATGACGGCGCATGAGCACTGGCTCATCTGCCCGATGCACCTGCTCTGGAAGTACGACCGGCGGCGCTGCGAGAAGCAGGAGTGCGTCAAATGCAGCCTCGCCGGCAAGCGGCCGCCCCAGGCGTGGCGCTCGACCGGCCTGATCGACCGGTCGCTCCGGCAGCTCGATGCCCTGGTCTTCCCCAGCCGACACGCCCTTGAGGAGCACCGCGCCCGGGGGATCGGCGCCCCCCTGGTCCACCTCCCCTACTTCCTGCCCGATGACTGGTCGGGCGGGATCGAGGACGAGGAACCGGTCCCGACCGAGCGGCCCTACGTGGCGGCGGCCGGGCGCCTGGTCCGCATGAAGGGGTTCCAGCGCCTGATCCCGCTGATGCGTTACCTGCCCGAGGTCGACCTGCGGATCGCCGGGACCGGGCCGTATGAATCGCGCCTGCGAAGCCTGGCGAAGGGCCTGCCGAACGTGAAGTTCGAGGGGCTGCTGGGCCGCGAGGGGCTGGCCCGGCTCTTCCACGGGGCGAGGGCGGTGGTGGTGCCGTCCCTCTTCCCCGAGACGTTCGGCTATGTGGTGCTGGAGGCCTTCTCGGTCCGGACGCCGGTGATCGTCGACGTCGAGGGCGGTGCCCTGTACGAGAACGGCGTCGGCAGCGGCGGCGGGCTCGGCTACCGGAACGATGCCGAGCTGCTCTGGTCGATCCGCCGGCTCGTCCACGACGACGAGCTGCGCGAGGAGCTCTCGCACGCCGGCTTCTCGAGGCGGATCAACGAGTGGTCGGAGGCCGCCCACCTCGACCGCTACTTCGAGCTGATCGCCGGCATCCGCGCCGGCCGCGCCTCGAAGGGGCCCCACCTGGCGGCCATCGGCAAGACTCGGGCACATCCCGACGTCCCCGCGGAGACCCCGCAGACGGCCCGAGCCGACTGATCATCCCGAGCGCCCGACCGAGCGTCCCCTCGCTCAACCCTCGCCCCGAGAGCGGGGGAGCGTTGCGTTGCGGGCCACGGCGGCGGTCGTTCCAGATCCGGACGCTCCACCCTCGCCTCCCTTTGGGGGAGAGGGTGGCCGTCAGGCCGGGTGAGGGGGTGCCTGGCCGACGCGCCGAGCGTTGCGACCCGGACGGGGGCCCCTCACCCCGGCCCTGTCTCCCCACCCGTGGGGAGGGGGTGACAGAGTGCTCTTTCCCCTCGCCCCCGCGTGCGGGGGAGAGGATATGCCGGTTGAATTCGTGGTCCGGCGTCATCACTTTCCCCTCGCCCCCGCGTGCGGGGGAGAGGGGCGCCACGTCGCCGTCGATCGCCTCGCCTTTCCCCTCGCCCCCGCGTGCGGGGGAGAGGGTGGCCGTCAGGCCGGGCGAGGGGGTTCGCGGTCGAGTCGAATCGCGACCGACACGGGGAAACGCCTCAGGCGGGGCCGCCCGCGGCGACTTGGGGTTCGGGCTTCGGCTTCTCCACGTGGCCATTGCTGTGGCCGTTGCCGTTCGTGGGCACCGTCGCGGCGAGCAAATTGCCGCCGAGGGCCGATTCGCCGTGCTGGCTCAGGTCGAGCCCGATCAGCTCCTGCTCCTCGGTGACGCGGAGCGGGCTGATGAAATCGACCACCTTGTACAGGATCAATGACCCGAAGAAGGTGAAGGCCGAGACGAGCACGAGCGCCAGCATGTGATAGCCGAACAGGGTGAACTCCCCCTCGGCCAGGCCGCCGTCGGCGAAGACGGCGGTGAGGATCATCCCCACGATGCCGCCGATGCCGTGGCAGGGGAAGACGTCGAGCGTGTCGTCGAGCGTCGACTTCGTCTTCAGGTGGACGGCGACGTTGCTCACCACGCTGGCCACCAAGCCGATGACGATGCTCTCCCGGATCGTGACGAACCCGGCCGCCGGGGTGATCGCCACCAGGCCGACGACCGCGCCGATGCAGGCACCCAGCGCCGACGGCTTCTTGCCGAGCATCCAGTCCCAGAAGATCCAGGCGAGCATGGCCGCGGCCGACGCCGTGTTCGTGGTCGCAAATGCCAGGGCCGCGGCGTCATTGGCCCCGAGCGCCGACCCGGCGTTGAAGCCGAACCAGCCGAACCAGAGCATCCCCGTGCCCAGCAGGACGAACGGGATGTTGGCCGGCACGTGGCTCTCGCGGTTCTTGTGGCTGTGCCGCTGGCCGAGCAGCAACGCCCCGGCCAGGGCCGCGAACCCGGCCGACATGTGCACGACCGTGCCGCCGGCGAAGTCGAGCACGCCCCAGTTGCGCAGGAGGCCGTCCGGGTGCCAGGTCATGTGCGCCAGCGGCGAGTAGATCACCAGGCTGAACAGGACCATGAACAGCAGGTACGACGAGAACTTCACCCGCTCGGCGAACGACCCGGTGATCAACGCCGGCGTGATGATCGCGAACTTGAGCTGGAACATGGCGAACAGGACCAGCGGGATCGTCGGCGAGAGCGCCTCGCTCGTCTCGCCGCCGACGCCGTCGAACATCAGGAACGTCAGCGGGTTGCCGATGATCCCGCCGATGCTGTCGCCGAACGCCAGGCTGAAGCCGACGGCCACCCAGAGCAGGCTGATGACGCCCAGCGCGATCACGCTCTGCAGCATCGTCGAGACGACATTCTTGAAGCCGACCATGCCGCCGTAGAAGAACGACAGCCCCGGCGTCATCAGCAGCACCAGGGCCGCCGCCGTGAGCATCCAGGCCGTGTCTCCGGGGCTGATCTCCTCGCCGACGGGCACGCCCGACGACCATCCCGTCGCAAACAAGGCGACCAGGGCCAGAACCGCGAGTGCCAAAAACGGTAGCGATCGTGCGCGAATCATGGGCATTTCTGTGGTCAAAAGAGGCAACGATGGGGGGAGGCATCGGGCGGGCGGACGGGCCACATGCAGCCGAACTGAAGCGACAACCTCTTGCCAAATCGAAGGTTACGCAACATCGACTCGACCCGTTCCGGCCCGATGTTCGGGGGAGGCCCCAGGGGAGAGCGTCTACACAAGGCACGCCGCGTGCCAGGCGATCGGTCAGGCGGCCGCGCACCGCCCTTGCCGGGCGCATCGAGCCGATGTTCCGCGCACCGCGTCCCGCTCGGGCCAGACGATCACCCGCGTGACCTCGGCGCCTCGAATCGCCGCGATGCCGCGAACGCCTCGCAGGCCAGGGGTCATGAGCCATCGAATGCGGCCTAAAAACCAATGTGCCGACTTGCAGCCGCGTCCACCAGGCTTTACGATGTCGCCGCGCGGCTAATTGATGTTGATGCCTGCGCCTGTTTCGCCGAACCAGGCGAGCTCTTTGAGTTTTATGGAGTAGTTCCACCATGAATTGGCAACCCTCTCGCCGCCGTTTCGTCCAGGCAGGGCTCGTGGCCGGTGCGTCCGCGGTCCTGGGATCGCGCCACGGCCGAGCCGGCCTCACGCCAAGGCACGCGAACGACCTCCGAATCCGCAAGAGTGCCCTCGAACTGCCCGCCGACGACCCGGTCTTCGCGCAGTATGCCGAGGCCGTGAAGCGGATGCACCAGCTGCCCGAGACCGACGCGAGGAACTGGATCCGGCAGGCGAAGATCCATGCCGATCACTGCGTCCACGGCGGGCTCGACTTCTGTCCCTGGCACCGCCATTATTTGAACCAATTCGAGCAGATCTGCGGCGAACTGATCGGCGATCCCTCCTTCGCGCTGCCCTACTGGGACTGGAGCTTCGAGCGGGGGAAGATCCCCGACCCCTTCTTCGACGTCGACGCGCTCAACGTCGTCTTCTGGGACGACCCCGGCGTCTATAGCCCCCCGAACTGGCCGAATATCAATTCGAGGCCGATCCGGGCCATCGGCAAGGGCTTCGGGGTCCAGGACGACCCGGTCCGAGGGGGCGCCTTCATCAGTTCGAGGATCAATCAGATCCTCCGGCAGACCGATTTCAGGCGCTTCTCGCTGCAGTTGGAGGGGACGCCCCACAACTCCGGGCACGTGGTCGTCGGCTTCCCCGCCCAGGGCCGGCCGGGGCACATCGGGTCCGGGCTCTCGCCGCTCGACCCGCTCTTCTGGCTCCACCACTGCAACGTCGACCGCCTCTGGGCCCAGTGGCAACTGGCGGGCAACACCACCCCGACCTTCGACAGCGAGTTCAACGGGCAATTCGTCGATCGGGACGGGCAGCCCATCGACGTCCGCGCCCAGGACTCGATCGATTTCGAGGCCCTCGGCTATTCCTACCAGCAGTTCCAGGACCCGAGGGAGTTCCTCGACCTCGCCGGGATCGCCAATTTCGAGGACAACCAGCAACCGCTGCTCGCGGCCCTCCGCCTGGGAGGCGTCGAGGACCAACCGCGCCGCGTCCTCGGCGCCGTGCAGCCCGCAGAGGCGGTCGAGATCGGCGTGCCCAACACCTTCCCGGTCCCGGTCGAGAACCTGCTCGCCGCGCTCAACGAGACGGGCCCCGTGCGGGACGTCAGCCTGCCGAACCTCGCGGCCATGATGATGCGGGACGGCCGGCCGGAGGCCGATGAGCTGGCCCAGTTCGGGCGCGAGATCCCGGCCCGACGCCGGATCCTCTGCGCCTTGAAGGGCATCACCAGCTCCTTCGCCATCCCCCCGCTCGTCAACGTCTTCGTCAATTGCCCGTACCTCTCGCCGAGCACCCCGTTCACCGACATCCACTACGCCGACACCTTCTCGTTCTTCCAGGTCTTCGAACACGAAGGCGGGCACGACCACCACGCCGACGGCCAGAACTTCCTGGTCGACCTGACCGACGCCGTCGAGAAGGTCGGCCTGGCCAACCTCGACCAGATCCGGGTCCAGTTGATGCCCGTCACGGCGGCCGATCAGGAGAATCCCGGCAGCTTCTCCGTCGACTCGATCGAGATCTTCAGCGCCTGAGCCGGGGCCCGCGATGCCCAGGGACCGCACCGGACCGAGGTCCCGGGCATCGCGCCGCGGCTCCCCGTCCTCTCCCAGGGTCGCGAGGCCGAGCACGGGGCGAGGCCCGCGCCGAGGTCCCGTCGCGAGTCCTCCCCCCTCCTTTCCCCGGCCCCGGCCCCATCTACAATTCCGATGAAGAGTGGGCGACAATGTGGCGCACGGAGACCGCTCGTAGGGAGTCCTGAACCATGCGAGTCGAACTCGCGAGTCTGCTCGGAATGCTACTGACCTTCGGATGTGCCGAGGATCCGTCATCGGCGCCCGCGCCGGACCGTCCCGCCACGGCCACGGCCGGGCAGGCCGGCGGATCGCCGGACGAACCCGTCCGTGGCGACGCCGAGGAGCGGGAGACCTACACCATGAAGGCGACAACCGATTCCGATCCGTCGCTCGAAGTCCGCGTCCGGTGCGAATCGGAAGCGGCCAGCGAGGCCTACCGGGTCCAGGTCTTCGCCCTCGTGCCCGACGATTCCGCCGAGGGGGTCAAGAAGGTCCAGCTCGGCGGCCAGGACATCTTCAAGCCGCTCGCCAGGGGCGAAACCGCCTCAATCTTCATCGACCAGGTGGACCGAGACGCCTGGATCGAGGCCGGCGGCGGCCGCGAACTGAACCTCTCGCTCGAGGTCGAGCCCGCGGCCCCGGGCCGAGAGGCGCCCGACGTGTCGCTCCGGATCGTCGAGGCGACCCCGGAATCCTAGGCGCACCTCCCGATCGGACGGGGTGCGTCGAGAACCGAGGGGGAACGGCTCCGCTGCCGAGCGGTCGCTGCTCCCCCTTTTTTTTTTCGCGTCGCAGGCTTCCCCGCCGACGGGCGAAACCGTCAGTCGTCGTCCCCGACCCATTCGAGGACGGCGAAGATCGGGCTGTGGTCCGAGGCGACCGGCTCCTCGAGCACGCGGATCTCGGCCACGCGCCAGCGGCCTGCGGGGCGGACGAGGATGTAGTCGATCTGCCGGGTCGGGCCTTCGGAGGGGAAGGTCGGGAGGGGGTCGTCGTTGGTCCGGGTCCAGGTGGCGTCGAGGCGCTCAAGCGTCGGGCTGTCGGGCAGGGCGTTCAGGTCGCCCATCAGGATGGTCGGGCGGTCGGGATGCTCGGCGGCGACCTCGGCGATCAGGTCGGCCGAGGCCAGGCGTTCGTCGTTCGGCCCCCGGTAGTCGAAGTGGGTGGCGAGCACCCGGATCGGGCCGAGATCGCCGGGGCCTTGCACGTCGACCACCAGGCAGCCGCGCTGCTCCCCTTCGTAGAAGCTGGGCAGGTGGACGTTCCGCCGTCCGAGGATCGGCAGGCGAGTCAGCAGGGCGTTGCCGTACTCGCCCCCTTGGAGCGGGATGTTCCGCTCGAAGACGGCCTCGGTGCCGGTCAGGCGGGCCAGCTCGGCCGGCTGGTCGACGGAACCGGAGCGTGCAACATTCCGGTCCACTTCCTGCAAGGCGACGACATCCGGCTCGACCTCGTTGATGACGCGGGCGATCCGCTCCAGGTCCACCTCGTCGTCCAGCCCCCGGGCGTGGTGGATGTTGTAGCTCAAGACCCGGAGCCGCACCGGCTCGGCGTCCGGTTCTTCGGCCGAGGCCGGGGGCGTCAGCCCCGCGGTCAAGGCGATGGCGGCCATCCAGGCGGACAGGGCTCGAATCAGTAAAACGCGGCGCGACGGGCGGAGTGGCTCGGGGGGCATGGCGGCCTCTGTCAAAGTGGGGTGAGACTCTCGGGGAGGTTCAATTCCGAAACGACCTGGCCGCCAGTGTAGCGAGGAGCCGTCGATCGGGGCAGCCTTCGGGGTCAATCAAGCCCGTGCCGTGAGCGTGGGAGCGACGGCCCAACCCCCAAAGGGTGGCCCCTCGCCCGGGAACGATGGATGGTGGATCGGAGGAAGGACCGTTCAACCCGGGCGAGGGGCCTTTTCTTCCTCTCGGAAGAGCCGAAGGGACGTTTCGAGCGCGGGCGTCCCCCCGACACTCGTGCCGGAGGGGCTTCACCCCTCGCCCCGAGGCATTCCCCGTCCGAACCCCGCGTCAATTGCGGATCATGCTGTCGATCCGGCTGGAGTTGCTCGGCGGGGCCTGGACCTCTCCGGAGAAGTTGGGGACCTGGGCCGGGGAAACCTCCCGGGTCAGGTCGCTGTAGGGGCTGACGGGGGTGGCGGCCGATCCGCTCGGGGCGCCGCCGGCGGCGTGCATCCCGCCCATGCCGGAATAGGGGAGATACCGCTGGCCTCGGGTGACGAACGGGTTGTAGTAGTTCGGCAGGAACATGGTCTCGGGCGGGACGGCCATGTAGCGCCGGAAGTAATAGGCGGTGGTGCGGTCTTCCCGGATCGGCAGGGTGATGCCCGGATCGTACCAGCCGTAGCCGTCGGGCGAGTCGTTCGGGAATCCCCAGCCGTCGCCGGGCCCGGGGTTCGGCAGGATGAAGCCGCCCGATCCCCCGTGGGCGTGGTGATGTCCGTCTCCGTAACCATGCCCGAGCCCGTGTCCCTCATAAGCAACCGCCGGGGCTCCTGGCCCATGGGCCGGCACGCGCATGCCGTGGACCGGGTGGGCGGGGATCGGCGGCGGGGTCAGGGTGTGGCCTTGCCCCGCGATCGGGTGGCCTCCGAACACGGTCAGACCCAGGGCAATCGTCAGGCCGGCGAGCATCGGGACTCCCTCCTGGTTTGAGATGGTGCTCGGGCGGTCGGTGGGAAGTCCTCCGGACCCCGACGACGCCCCGTTCCCGTTCATCGGGAATCATCGGCCGCCCGGCCCGATCCGACCCTCCCGATCCCCCCGACTGCCCCGCGATCGCTTCCGGTTGTGCCGGTTGCCGGATATGATGCAGGAGGACGCCCTGACACCCGACCGCCAGCCCTCCGGCAGAACCGGCATGATCGCCCTGATCGACAACTACGACTCGTTCACGTACAACCTCGTCCAGCGCCTCGGCGAGATCGACCCGACGCTCGACCTCTGGGTCGTGCGCAACGACCAGACGACCCCCGAGGAGATCGCCTCGAGGGCGCCGACGCACGTCATCATCTCCCCCGGCCCCTGCTCGCCGAACGAGGCGGGGATCTCGATGGCCGTGGTCGAGCAATTCGCGGGCAAGGTGCCGTTACTCGGGGTCTGCCTCGGGCACCAGTGCATCGGCCAGGTCTTCGGCGGCTCGATCGTCCGGGCCGACCGGATCATGCACGGCAAGACCTCCCTCATCTACCACGATGGCCAGGGGGTCTACCGCGGCCTGCCGAACCCGTTCGAGGCCACCCGCTACCACAGCCTGATCCTCAAGGCCGGCACCGTCCCGCCCGACTTCGAGGTCGTCGCCCGGACCGATCACGACGAGATCATGGGCATCCGCCACAAGACCTGGCCGCTCGAAGGGGTCCAGTACCACCCCGAGAGCTTCCTGACCGGCGCCGGCACCGACTTGTTGCGGAACTTCATCGGTCGCTGAGGCCCTCCGCCCGATGCCAGGCACGCCGCCGCAACCCCTCATCCACGAGGCGATCCTGGGTCCGGGCGGATCCGTCATCCGGGGGGAGGTCATGACGCAGTTCCAGGCCGAAGCGATCCGAACGCGGGGCAGGGATGTCGTGGTCTGCGGCCCCGACCTTGCGGCGAACCGATCGCTCGCCCGTACCATCGAAATCAACGCCAACGGCACCGCCAAGCGATGCCCTCCCCATGCCACCGCGGGGCCCCAGGCACTTCCTCATTACCAGCCCGACCCGAGGCCACCGGCCGGTCACACCTTCTACGAAACGCCCCATCGGAAGGCGACCTGAGGCCCGCTCATGATGTACTTCACGCCCGACCTCTACCGTCGATTCAACTCACCGGACGAGGCAATCGCCGACCAGGCCGACGAGGATTGGGAAGCCGCGCTCCGCGCCTACCGCGACTCACTTGCGCCGCACCTCGACGCCATGAATCCTCGAATCCGAGCCCTCGCCGAGGGGCGTCAGGGGCTCTGCTTCCACGATGCCGAACTCCTCTCGATCCAGGAAGAAGCCCCAATCTCTCTCCCCTCCGCCTCTCCACTTCCCCCCGTGGCGCTGGTCTCACTCGCCGATGAGGGCTCCATTGCCGAACTCGTCTATTTCCTCTGGGCCCCCATCGAGCAGACCTCACCCCCGGACGATTGGCCCTTCGCAGCCTCCCGAACACACTGGCTCTATGATGAGATCCAAGTCTCCGCCGGGCGTTCCCCTTCCGACGCACCCCACTACCGTCATGAAATCCTCCTGAGCGACGGGCGGATCGTCTCCATCTCGTTTTTCGACATGTTAATCCATCGTTCCTCGCTCCGGAACCGGGAGCCGGTGGTGATCTCCGGGCGAAGGGCCTGACTCCTCTCCAATCACCTCCCGATCCGGCCCCCGCACGACGTACCTTTGATTCATTTCCGAGTAAACACCCTTTCATTCGCCAGAGATTGCTCCTCATGCTCTCCGTCGCCGAAGCCCTCCGCGCCGTGCTCGATCACGCCCAGCCCCTCCCCCCGCGCCGGGTGCCCCTGGCCGACGCCCTCGGCGGGGTCCTGGCCGAAGCGGTGACGGCCGACCGGGATTTGCCGCCCTTCGACAAGGCCCTGCTCGACGGCTTCGCCGTCCGATCGGCCGACCTGGAGGGGGACGGGCCGTTCGACCTGGAGGTGATCGAGGAGATCACCGCGGGCCGGGTGCCGAGAAAAACGATCGGCCCCGGCCAGTGCTCGGCGATCATGACCGGCGCCCCCATGCCCGACGGGGCCGACGCCGTCGTGATGGTCGAGGACAGCACGCGGGCCGGCGACCGCGTGACCCTCTCCCCCCGCAAGCCGGTGGCGCCGAACTCGGGCCGCCTGACCAAAGGCCGGGAAATGCGGGAGGGGGAGACGCTGCTCGGCCCCGGCGATGAACTCAACCCGGTCCGGCTCGGCCTGCTGGCCTCGGTCGGCTGGGCCACCCCGCAGGTCGTGCCGCGGCCGGCCGTCGCCATCGTCTCGACCGGCGACGAGATCGTGCCGCCCGACCAGGCGCCCGGCCCCGGCCAGATTCGCAACAGCAACGCCACCATGCTCGACGCCCTGGTGCGGGCCTCGAACGCCGAGAGCGTCGTGGCTCCCATCGCGCCGGACGAACCGGACCGGCTGCGAGAGATCCTGGCCGAAGGACTGACGCGCGATGTCATGCTCATCACCGGGGGCGTCTCGGCCGGGAAGCTCGACCTGGTCCCGGGCACCCTGGAGGCGCTCGGCGTGACGGCCGTCTTCCACAAGATCCGGCTCAAGCCGGGCAAGCCCCTGCTCTTCGGCATCGGCCCGAATCGCCCGGACGGCACGCCCGGGACGCTCGTCTTCGGCCTGCCGGGCAACCCGGTCAGCGGCGTCGTGGGCTTCCTGCTCTTCGTCGCCCCGGCCTTGCGGGCCTTGCGAGGGCTGGAGCCGGGCCCGGCCGCGACGATCACCGCCCGCCTGGCCAGGCCGTTCAGTCACCGGGGCGACCGGCCGACCTACTTCCCGGCGCGATTGGGCGAAGGGCTGGTCGTCGACCCCTTGAACTGGGCCGGCTCGGCCGACCTGCGGACCGTGGCGATGGCCGACGGCTTCGCCGCCTTCGAGGCCGGCGACCGCGACCACGACGCCGACACCCCCGTCCCCTTCCTCCCCCTGCCCCGGATCGACCCGTGACGGGCCTCGGCCCGGCACCCGGGGAATCGGCATCGGCCGAAACGATCCTGACGCGCCGAAGTATCGACCGGATCGATGGATCAAAATCTCCGGGATTTTCGTTGCAACGACTCCGGGGTTTGACGTAGGATTCAACTGATGGTGATGGCCGAAGACAGCCGAGGATCGGCTGCCTCCGGGTCTGATGACCCCGTTTCCCGCCTCCAGGCGGGGAGGAGGCTGCCATGTTCATCTTTGCCACGCGACGCCTGGACGAGTACCTGATTTCCGTCTTGCTGGCGTTGGGGATCGTCGCCCTGCTCGCCGGGACCGCCCGGGCCGATTACCGGATCGAAAACCAGACCGACAGCACCCTGCGGGTGGCGGTCTTCGAGCCCGAGATGATGGGCCGCATCGACGGCTCCGGCTGGCAAGTGGTCGCGCCCCGGGCCTCGGTGATGGTGTCGGCCTGCTCGCAGCCGGTCATCGGCCTGCTGGTGCAGGACACCCGAACCGGGGCGGTCCTGGTCCCTCCCGGGGCGATGGGGAGTAATCCCAGACCCGTCTTCCGGGAGGATCCGTTCACCGTGGCCGAGGGGGTCGAGCCGATGGGCCTGATCCGCCTGACCTGGGGCATGCCCCCGGACGTCCGACTGATTCCAAAGGACTGGACCGAGGCCGACCTGCCCGCGGGCTGGTTCCGCGCCGAGGTCCCCATCGTGCCGAGCGACGGCACCTTCGAAGTGCTCCCCGTCGCCGCCGCATCGCCCTGAGACTGGGCCGCAGAGTAAGGCGGCCATCGGTCGGGAGGGACGGAACCTCCCCGCATTGCAACTCGGCCACGGATCGGCGGGGAAGCAAACGCAAGACCCCGCCCGGCTCGTCCTTCGAGACGCGCCGGGCGGGGTTCCTCGTTCCGGCAGGTTTGCACCAAACACTCAATCCTGCCGGTCGTTTTGCCTACATATGTCATTCCAAATTGCCCGCAGCCCCCTCACCCGGCCTTCGGCCACCCTCTCCCCCGCACGCGGGGGCGAGGGTTGAATCTGCCACCCTCTCCCCGCCCGCGGGGAGAGGGCCGGGGTGAGGGGGCTTGGTCCAGGGCGCGACGCTCCGCGTCCTTTACCATCGGCGCCTGGTACAACGCAGGAGGCCATGCCCCCGCTCAGCGGCTCGACACCTTGCGGCCCTCGACGGCGCGGAACTCCAGGGCGGCGTCGGCCACGAAGGTGGCGACGATCCCGGGATCGGTCGCGCCGCCGGGGAGGCGGAGGATCAGGTCGTGCGCCCCTCGGGCCAGATCGACCGCGACGGAGCGGGTCGGGTCGTCTCCCGAGGGATCGGGCAGTTCCAGCGGTCGGCCGTCGAGCCAGGCCCGCAGGCCGGCCGCGGGTGACTCGATGACGAGGGTGGCCGACAGGTCGGCCGGGGAGACGACCGGGGCATGCAGATAGATCGCCTGGTTCGGGTCGGCCGTGGCGAGGGCCGACAGATCAATCCGCCCCTCGGCGTCGGCCCGCAGGCGTCGCCACGATTGCGAGCGGCCGTCGGCCCCCCGGACCGGCAACGAGGTGTCGATCGCCCGCGTCGGATCCACCGTCGGCTCGGCATCGACCTCGGCCAAGGGGCCGACCGCCTGGAACTCGCCGACGATGCTCACCGGCTGCCGGAGCGTTTCGAGGAAGGCGAGCAGGTCCACGATCTGCTCGTCGGTCATCTGCTGCGCCAGCCCTTCGGGCATCAGGGAGACGTCGCTGACGAGCTTCTCCTCCACGTCGGCCGGGTCGATTTCGAGCCGCTGCCCCTCCGCCGTCTTCAACACGATGCGGTCGGCGGATTCCTCCACGGGCAGGCCGGTCACAATCCGACCATCGGCCAACGCCAGCACATAGCTGCGATAGTTGTAACCGATCGCCGCGCTCGGGCTGATGATCGAGGTCAAGAGCGCATCCTTGCCGTACTTCGTGCCGATCGTCGACAGGTCGGGGCCGACCCATTGCCCCCTCCCTTGCACGCGGTGGCAACTGGAGCACTGCGTCTGCCCGGCCGAAGCGAAGACCTCCCGGCCGCGCCCGGGGTCGCCCGCCTGCGCAAGCAACTGTTCCAGCGGCGGCAATTCCCGACCGCCGCCGATCCCGGCCAATGGCAGGACCTCGGCGGCCCGGCGGCGGACGCCGTAGTAATCGGGGTGGGCATTGAGCAACATCGTCGCCTCCGACTTCAGGTCGTCGGGCAAGTTCCCCTGCTCGGCGAGCCCGAGGAGGCTGCGGGCCGTCTCCGACTGCATGGTCGCGGCCCGGAGGGCTTCACGACGCAGGCCGAGCGGGTAGTCCTTGTTGGCCACGATCGTCACCATCTGCTCGCGATCCATCCCCAGCTCGGGAAGGGTCCGCAAGGCCGCCTCGGCCACCGGGTCGGACGACCCCGACTGCCGCGACCGCTCGATCATCGCCTCCAGGATCGGCCGCGCCCCCGACGCCCTGAGCCGCCCGAGCGCCTCGACCGCCGCGATCCGCACCGGCGGCGGGCCGTCGTCCTGCTTGACGAAGGTCATCATCGTCTCGGCATACGACGAATCGCCGGTCGCCGCCGCGGCGGCGATCCCCTCGGCCCGCGATTCGGGCAATTCCAATGCGGCCCCGATCACCTCACGCACCCGAGGATCATTGGCAGCCGCTCGCCAGTCACCCGCCAATCGCCGGGCCAGGGTGGCGAGGATCTGCCGTTCCCGGATCGGATCATCCAGGTCGAACACCAGGTTCGCCAGGGCCACCGCGCCGCTCGGGTCCTTCACCTGGGCGAGCACGTCGTCGGCCGCCTGCTGCAAATCGGGCGAGGCCAGCCGGGGCATCAAGCGGGCGAGCAGCGGCAAGACCTCGGGCGAGTGCACCTGCCACATCAGGCCGAGCGTCTTGCTCAGCGCATTGGCCGGCGGCATCGCGTCGCTGGCGGCCAGGAACGCCTCATTCCGATCGACCGGGAAATACGGCGGCAGGGCCGCGGCCGTGGTCGCGCCGGTCTGGTCGAGGTTCAGATCCCCATACAGCGACCCATCGAAGAGTGACGCCAGATAACTCGATTCCCGATCCCACAACGCCAGGCCCAGCGCCTCCAGATACCAGCGGTCGCGGCCGTCCCACGACGCCGCCAGCTCGCGGAGTGCGTCTCCCACCCGGTCGGTCGGCAAATACCGGAAGGCGAGGATCAGCTCGCGCCGCACCCCCGCGTCGGGATCGATCGCCAGCGGGAGCAACGCATCCAGATGGGCCATCGCCGCCGGGGCCGGAGGCTCGGCAGCATCACCGACATATTCAATCGTCCCCCCTCGGCTGACATCGCGGCCGAGGATCCGGACCCCTTGCTCTCGGATCTGCGGGTCGCCGTCCGTCAGCGCGAGCAGGGCGGCCTCGTCCCCCTGGATCGCGTGCAGGGTCCAGAGCGCCCGGGCGCGGTGGATCGGCTCGTCCGACCGGAACAGGGCGTTCAGCGCCTCGACCGCATCGCTTCCCCGCGCGATCAACCCCCGCCGCGCCGCGTCCTGCGTGGCGACGACGGGCGACTTCAGGGCCTCGATCAACCCCTCGACCGAGCCGAAGTCATAGGTCGGCCGCTCGGGATCGGCCCCCTTCGGCACCACCCGGTAAATGCGTCCGGTCGTCTGATCGCTGAAGGCGTGCCCGCCGACCCCGGCGTCGTACCAGTCGGCCACGAACAGCGCGCCGTCGGGCGCGGCGGTCATGTCGACGGGCCGGAACCAGGGGTCATCCGAGGACATGAGCACCTCGTACTCGGTCCGGAAGGCGGCCCCCTCGCGGGTCAGGGGGAAGTGGTTGATCTGACGGGTGCCGGCGTCGGCCTCGAAGATCGCGCCGAAGTACGGCTCGCCCAGCAGCCGCCCCTCGTAGACGGTGATCCCGCACGGGCTGCCGTTGCCGGTGCCGACGAGCTTCGGCACGTTGCCGGGCACCTCCTCGCCCCAGTGCCGCGGGCTGCCGGGGGTCCGATAGCCGTAGGTCCCGCCGTCCATGATCCAGAGGACGCGCGAGCCGCGCTGGCCGTCGTCGTCGTTGTCGGAGACGAAGATATTGCCGAAGGCGTTCAGGCTCGCCTCGTAGTTGTTCCGCTGGCGGTCGGCGATCACCTCGAACTGCGTGCCGTCCCGGTTCACGCGGAGCGTGGTGGCCAGTTGATCGGTCGAGACGCGACGGCCGGATTCATCCGTCACGTCGAAGTTCTCGGTCTTCGCCTCGCCGTCGGGCTGGACCGAGCAGCAGCCGTCGCCGTGCGTGAAGTAGAGCTTGCCGTCGAGGCCGAGGACCATCCCATGCACGCCGTGGTCGCTGTCGATGCCGCCGAAGCCGGTCAGAAGCGGATAGCGCACGTCGGCCTTGTCGTCGCCGTCGGTGTCTTCCAAGACGAGCAGGTTCGGGCTGTTGCCGACATAAACACGGCATCCTGCGTAGTTGCCTTGCTCGTCGTAGCGTTCTTCCACGGCGATCCCCATGGGCACCGGGAAGATCGCATCGGCGAAGACCGTGACCTTATCGGCCTTGCCGTCGCCATCGGTGTCCTCGAGGATCTTGATCGCATCGGCGTCGTCGATCCGCTCGAACTTCGGGTTGCGGGTCGGGCGGTAGTTCAGCCCCTCCGTCACCCAGACCCGCCCCCGCGAATCGACGTCGATGGTCGTCGGGTTCACGACCATCGGCTCGGCGGCCCAGAGCGTCGCCTCGAGGCCCTCGGCCAGCTTCACCTGCGCGGCGGATTCCTCCGGCCCGACCTGGGCCACGGCCCTCGGGGCGACCGGCAGGGCGAGTCCCCCCGCGATCACGGCCGCCGCGGCGGCCATCCCGATGCGGTGCGATCCAAGGCGCTCGTGCGACATCAGCGGCTCCTGGCGATGTTCGTCTCGTCGTGGGCTCGCGCCGACCCGATTCGGGCGGATGAGATCGGTACAGGTCGGTTCAGGTCGGCGTCAAGGCTCGATTGACCCCCGTCATCGAGCGGCGTCGGGCCGCCCTTGCGGCCCATTCTCGCCCGATCGCCCGGCCGTGTCCAGGGAACAGGCCGGGCGGGATTCAGGTCCCGGGGCTCGCGTCACTGGACAACGTTTCTAGAATAGGAAGCCTGTGGCGCCGGTTCGAGCAAGCCAGCGAGTTGAGTTGGCCGAGAGGAGTAAGAGATGTCGACAATCACCATCACCCTTCCCGAGGAATCAGCGCGACGCTTGAACGATCGGGCCAGAGACGCGGGCACGACCCCCGAAGCACTGCTGCAGGCGGGGATCGAGGAATGGCTCTCTCGGCCTCGGGGCGATTTCGCCGAAGTGGCCGAATTCATCCTGAACAAGAATGCCGAACTCTACCGACGACTGGCGCAATAATCGATGCGAAACCTGAGCTTGGAAGAGGTCATCGCGCTGCACCGAATGCTCATCGCCCAGTCCGGCGGATCCGACGGCCTGCGTGATCCCAAGACGCTCGATTCCGCGGTCTCCCAACCCCGGATGACCTTCGGGGGAGAGGATCTCTATCCGACCCTGATCGAGAAAGCCGCCGCGCTCGGCTTCTCGCTGGTCATGAATCACGCCTTCATCGACGGCAACAAGCGGATCGGCCACGCCGCCATGGAAGTCTTCCTTGCGCTCAATGGCTCCGAAATCTCGGCATCGACCGATGAACAGGAGCGGGTGATTCTCGACCTCGCGGCCGGTCTCCTCAAGCGCGAAGCCTTCACCGAATGGCTCCGCACCCACACCGTCGCCCGGGGGAATCGAGGGGACGGGTGAGCCCGCTTACCGACCTCCGCTCGGCACCACCTCCGCCGTCGGCAGCTCGTCCGGCCTGAGCGCATAGTTGGCGAACTGGACCGAATACGATTGCTCGAACCAATCGCGAATCCCGGGCAAGCGGCCGGGGTCGAACTCGGGGGAGAGGACGAACGTCCGGCCCTTCGTCTCGGCGACGACGATGCCGTCGTCCACCACCAGTTCCCCCCCCTTGAAGACCCATCGCGGCCGCTCGAACATGGCGCGGCGGTCGGAGCCGGGCGAATAGATGGCGATATCAGCATCGGCCCCGGGGCCGAGGTGCCCCTTACTCGCGTCGAGGCCGAGCATCCGCGCCGGCGCGGCCCGGGTCAGGATGGCGATCTCGAACAACGAATACTCGCGATCCAGCTCGTGGATCACCGATCGCTCCCGAAGCCCCTTCGGCATCGAGGCCAGCGCCTCGGTCCGGAACGCGCGATCCATCAAGAGATAAATCATCTCCGGATAGCGATAGAAGGCCCCGCCGTTCGGGTGGTCGCTGGTCAGGGCGATCCGCCAGGGGTCTTCCATCAGCAAGTACCACTCCAATGCGATCGCCCACTGCACCGCCGTGATCAGGTTCTTCTCGGGCAAGTACTCGATCGGGATGACGCCGCAACTGCTCTCCTGCTCCAGGTCGGCGTTGAGCCACTTCCCCCCCAGTTGCCGATGCAACCGGTCCCCCGCGCGGGGGTCGCCGGTCAAAATCATCGCCGGACCGGGGCTCACGTGGCCGACGTCGACGGTGATCTCACTGTGCCGCCGGACGTATTCGAGCAGCTTCGGCACGGCCGAGGCGAAGCTCCTCGGGTCGCTCGGGTCGCCGTCGTAACTGTGAAACTGGATGTGGGCGAAGTGCCCCCGGTGGCCGTCGATCGCCTCCATCGTCGCCCGGGTCGTCCGCCAGTTGCCGGGCACTCCCAGGTTGTTGCAGTGGATGTGCACCGGGTGCGGCAACCCCAGCCGATCGGCCGCGCCGGCCAGCGCCTGCACCACCTGCCGAGGCGACGCGCCGAACCCGGTCACGTCCTCGTCCAGGTCTCGCATCCCTTTCCGGCTCACATGCTTGTAATCTTCCACGTCGCCGGGATTGACGACCTTGATCGCGTACCCCTTGCTCGCGTCGAGCGCCCAGGCGCAATAGGCGTCGAGCGCCTCCAGGTCGCCCGAGGCCGCGCAGTCGAGCACCCGGTGTGCGTTGCCGAGCAGGGTATAGAACCCGTTGTCGAGGATCGGCGTGTCGCGCAGCTCGTCGTGCGCCGCCCTGGCGTGCAAGGGGGGGATGGCCGCGTCCATCGCCGTCGTGTAGCCGATCCCGGCGAACAGGTGCCCGGTCGCGGCCGTCGTCGGCGCCCGGCCCACCAGCCCCGACCGGGTCCGATCGGTCCGGGGCAGGGCACGCCCCTCGCGGAAGGCGTCCGGGGTCATCAGCCGCCCCGCGTTCACCTTCGGCCCGGCGACATGACAATGCATGTCGATCCCGCCCGGCATCACCACATATCCCGAGACGTCGATCGTCCTGCCCCGGTACGCCCCCGGGTCCTCCGGCGGCGGCACGATCCGGCCGTCGGCGACCCAGAGGTCCCCGACGACGCCGTCCACGTCGTGGATCGGGTCGTAAATCGTCCCCCCGGCGATGCGGAGCGTGGGAGTGGGCATGGTCAGGACAATCGGGCTCGCGTGCGGTGGTCGATCGGTCACTTCCTGCCCGACGACCAGAAGCTCTTCACGAGCGCCCTGTCCGGCCGGTCGGGGGCCTCCATGTTGAGCTTCAACAGCTCGCTGTTCAAGTCGGCGGGGTCGGGGTGGTTCGATTGCTGGTTGACGGGGGCGTTCCAGAGGATGTAACGCGGGCTGCCCCGCTGGTCGAGGTGGCTGATCACCATACTCTTGTTCGGATAGTGCCAGACCGCGAGGATCGGCCTGGCCTTCGAGCCGCCCCCGGCGAACGAGGGCACGAGCATCTCGATCTGCTTGTTCGGCATCCCCTGGATCGCCACCGTCCCCGCCTTGTTCGCCCGCACCGAGGGGACCACCGCCAGCCGATACGGGCCGACGGCGACGACCCGGTGCCCCTGCGTGCCCGACCGGTTCTTCAGGGCGTTCAGCGCCTCCAGCCGCAGCTCGCGCAGCTCTCCCAGGGTGAAGCATTCGGGGTCGGGATCGACCAGCGGGACGAACTCCCGCGACGACGGCCCCTCGCCCGCGAACTCCCGCAACGAGGCCCGGCTCACGGTCAGGCTCGACACCGGCTCCGGCTCCGAGGCCGTTTCCTCGTCGTCGTCGAGCACCGCCTCCAGGTACTCCGGGTCCGGCTCGAACTGCCCGAGCGAGTCGTCCAGGTCGTCCACGTCATCGACGGGCACCGATGTCTCGATCGCCCGATCCATCATCCGGCCCGGGGCCGGGGCCACGGGCACGACCCGGCTGGCGGCGTCCCAGAACCCCTCGGCCTTCGACCGCAAGCGACGCTGCCAGAGGGCCCGCTCGATCAGCGGGTGGACCACCTCCGGCCAGAGCCGCTCGCTGGCCGGGTCGGCGGCGGCCCGCAGGGTCGCGTAGCGGAGGATCGCGCGGCGGAACTCGGGCCGGGTCCGCCAGGCGTCGGTCAGGCGGTTCCAGCGATCGACCAGGTCGTCATCCACCTCGCTCACCCTGGGCGCCAGCTTCTTCAGGTCGTCGAGTCCCTGCGGCATCATCCCGGGGTTCAGCAGCCCGTTCGCGTCGGTCAGGTGGTCCTGGGCGTGTCGGCTGGCCTCCTGCAAGAGCTGGCGGATCTTGCGGAACCGCTTGCGGCGGGCGGCGTCGGCCCGGCCTTGCAGATATTTGATGACGACGATCGGGCTGAGCAACGGCCGGATCTCGGGCCGCTCGTCGAGCAGCCGCGCGGCCCGGGCGATGTCCTCCTTCGTCACCTTGCCCAGGCCCATCAGCCAGGCCATCGCCAGCATCAGCCGGGCGCGGTCGGCGTTCCTCGGGTCGAGCGGCCTCATCAGGAAGATCCCGCGCCTCCGGGAGCCGCCCAGCAGGTACGCCAGATAATGCCCGCTCAGATACCGCTCCTCGGCCGACAGGACGATCGGCACCCGCTCCACCTCGGCGATCATCCGCTCGGCGTCCTGCCGAAGCCTGAGCGACCGTCGCATCGCGGCCGACGCCGCCCCGGCCGCCGGAGTCGGCGCGGCGACCTCGACCGTCTCCGCCCCGGCATCGGCCCGGCCTCCGGCCTCGGCATCGGCCTCCGCCCCGACCTCGGCCCCGGCTCGCCAGCGGTCCCCCTCGATCAGGTGGCGGATCGCCGCGGCCACCTCAAGCCCGGTGGCCGGCCGGTCGGCCGGGGCCTTGGCCAGCAGTCGGAGGATCAGGGCGCGGAACGCCTCCGAGATCTCGGGGTTCACCGCCCGGGGGTCGGGCGGCTCGGCGTTGACGTGCTGGGCCATCACCGCCATCGGGTTCCCCCGGAAGGGGGGCTCCCCGGTCGCGCCTTCGTAGAGCAAGACGCCGAGCGAGTACAGGTCGGACCTCGGGTCGAGCTTGCGGCCTCGCGCCTGCTCGGGGCTCATGTAGTGCGGGGTCCCGCGGGCGACCCCCGTCTCCTGCTCCTGCTCCATCAGGACCGACAGGCCGAAGTCGGAGAGCTTCGGCCGGTCGGCCCGGGTCAGCAGGATGTTGCCCGGCTTCAGGTCGCGGTGGATGATCCCCTGGTGGTGCGCGTAGTCGAGCGCCTCGGCCACCGAGGCGAGGATGGCCAGCCGCCCCGGGATCGGCAGGTCCCGCCAGCGCTGGTGGTAGCTCGGCCCGTCCACCTCCTCCATGATGAAGTAGGTGATGCCGTCTTCCTGGTCGAAGTCATAGAGGCGGACGATGCCGTCGTGCTGCAACCGGGCGAGGATGCGGGCCTCAAGCCCAAGCTGTTCATGAACTTCCGGCCCGCCCAGCTCCCGGAGGATCTTGATGGCAACGGGGCGCTGGAGCGTCAGGTCGAGGGCGTGGAAGACCGCCCCCATCCCCCCTCGACCCAGCTCGCGATCGACCGAGAACCGTCGCTTCAGCGTCGTGCCGATCACCTTGGGCACTCCTCGCGCGACCGGGCCAGACCAGACCGCGCTGATCCCACCACCCGTTCATCTCCAGGCCAATCATCTTACGGGGCCCCCGCCCCTGTCACAATGGACAGGCCCGCTCCCCGGCGTCGCCCACCGTCGGGCCATCGCCCCCGCCCCCCTCGGCCGTCGCCGCCCCTCGCCCGGCCCCCCTTCCCCTCGGTGATTTTCGCCGCCCGCCGACGATTCTTGTGACTGCCCCTGCCGTTTTTCCCGATGGTTTCAAGGGACGAACCCCTCGGTCGGCCTCGTGATGGACCTCTCCTGTCCCTCGTTCGCCGCGTCCCCCTCGTTCGAACGATTCGCCCCGTTTGCGCGTCGCGGCCCCCGTTCAGCGCACCGTGCCCAAACTCCCTGTCACCCTCGCCTCCCTTTGGGGGAGCGGATGGCCGCCAGGCCGGGTGAGGGGGTGCCCGGCGCGATCGAACCACGACGGCCCCCCCGCCGGCCAGGCTCGGACGGCTCGAACCGATCGAGCACCCCGGACGAAGCCTTGCCGCCAGATTGCCCGGGAGCGTCTCGAACCGCCCCCGATGAAACGGCCAATGCCCTCCGCCCCAATCGTCCTCCTGCTCTTTGACAACTCGACCTCCCCTCCCCCATCGCGGTCGCGATCGTTCCGTTCCACCGGCACGCCGACCGACCGACCAATTTCCCGAAACGAACGAACGATTCCACCACAACCCTTTTCCCCTCAATCGGTTTCAACTTCGCCCCGAAGCGCACCGCATCGTATTCCGACCGCGCACCGCCGCGCACAAAGGAGTCCCAGGTCGTCGCGGGCCATCGGCTGCTCCCCGCGTTTGGGCGTTCCGCGCCGACTGCTTCCCGAAACGAATCGGCAATTTTGACGCAACCTTCTCTCCCACAGTAGGTTTTGTCGCGACCACCTCGCGCACCGAGGCGCATCGAGGCCGCGCACCAAGGGCGCATCGAGGCGTCCCCCAATCGCACCGCCCCCCTGTCCTCCCCCGTGCCGGCCGATTCCCGAAACGAATGGGAGCGCCCACCCGAATCCGATGGACTGCAAGGGAGTTGCGTCAACCCTCCCGGGCGCACCGAGGCGCACTAGAGTCGCGCACCGCGGGCGCACCGCCTGCCCTGATTTTGCCGAAACGCGGCGGTTGTCCGGCGCGATTGATCCGGGCAGAATGGGGCGATCGAGCCGGGCCGCTTCCCCCGACGCTGCCCTGGCCCTGCTCCCCGCCCACCCAACCGATCGAACGATAGACCGACCTTCGCCCTTCGGAACCGACCAGGGGACCACCCGCCATGAGATCCTCGCCCCTCCTGCTCCTTGCCGCAGCCCTTCCGCTTTCGTTCCTCGCGCCGACGCTCCGGGCCGACGAGGTCGCCGAGCTGGGGGACCACCGCTTCACGATCCCCGACGGCTTCACGGTCGAGGTCGCCGCCGGGCCTCCCCTGGTCGACCGGCCGATCACCGCCGCCTTCGACGAACAAGGGCGGCTGTACGTCGCCGAGTCGTCCGGCTCGAACGACCCGGTCCAGGTCCAGCTCGAACAGAAGCCGCACCGCATCCTCCGCCTGGAAGACGCCGACGGCGACGGCACCTTCGACCGCCGGACCGTCTTCGCCGACCGCATGATGTTCCCCGAAGGGACGATGTGGCTCGACGGGTCGCTCTACGTGTCCGCCCCGCCGCACATCTGGAAGCTGACCGACACGACCGGCGACGGCGTGGCCGACCGGCGCGAGGTCTGGCTCGACGCCAAGACCCTGACCGGCTGCGCCAACGACCTGCACGGCCCCTACCTCGGGCCCGACGGCTGGGTCTACTGGGCCAAGGGGGCCTTCGCCGAGCAGACGTATGACCGCGACGACGCCCCGGCCTTCGTCACCCGGGCCGCGCACCTCTTCCGCTGGCGGGCCGACCGCTCGGGGCCGATCGAGCCGGTCATGACCGGCGGCATGGACAATCCCGTCGACGTCGTCTTCACCCCCGGCGGCGAGCGGATCTTCACCACCACCTTCTTCCAGTACCCCGCCGGCGGCAACCGCGACGGCCTGATCCACGCCCTCTACGGCGGCGTCTACGGCAAGGAGCACAACGTCCTCGAAGGCCACCCCCGCACCCGGCCCGGCGTCTTGCCCGTGCTCACGCACCTCGGCCCCGCCGCCCCGGCCGGCCTGGAACGCCTGCGAGGCGACGGCCTGGGCGACGACTACCAAGACAACCTGCTCGCCTGCCAGTTCAACCTCCGCGCCGTCAGCCGACACCGGCTCGTGCCCGACGGCGGCTCGTTCACCACGACCGACGGCATCCTGATCCAGTCCGACAACTCCGACTTCCACCCGACCGACGTGCTTGAAGACGCCGATGGCTCGGTCCTCGTGGTCGACACCGGCGGCTGGTACAAGCTCTGCTGCCCGACCTCGCAACTGCACAAGCCCGACGTGCTGGGGGCCATCTATCGCATCCGCAAAACGGGGGCGCAATCGCCCGATGATCCGAGGGGCCTGTCGATCGCCTGGGACGACGCCACGGCCGACGACCTCTCCCCCTTGCTCTCCGACCCCCGCCCGATGGTCCGGGAACGGGCCGTCGAGGCGCTGGGCCGCCTCGGGGCCTCGGCCGTGCCCGCCCTGCTCGCCGTCGTGCAAGACTCCGAAGATCCCGATGCCCGCCTCAACGCCGTCTGGGCCAGCAGCCGGATCGACGACGAGGCGGCCCGCGAGGTCGCCCGGATCGCCCTGAAGGACGCCGACGAGACGGTCGTCCAGGCCGCCCTGCACGTCATCAGCGTCCGCCGCGATGCCGGGGCCCTCGACCGCGTGGTCAACCTCCTGCACACCGGCCCCCCCCAGAATCGCCGGGCCGCCGCCGAGGCCGCCGGACGCATCGGCGACCCTTCAACTGTCCCCTTCCTGCTCCAGGCCATGGCCGACGTGCCCGCCGCCCCGCACTGGGCCGTGCAGCACTCGATCATCGCCGCCCTGATCGAGCTGAACGCCCCCGAGGCCACCCGGTTCGGCCTTTCCGCCCCGCACGACACGGTGATCCGGGCCGCCCTGATCGCGCTCGACCAGATGCCCGGCGACCACCTGGACGCGGACGACGTGGCCCCCCTGCTCTCCTCCGACGACCCCGACCTGCGCGAGGCCGCCGCCTGGATCGCCAGCCGGAAGCCCGAGTGGGGGGCCGACCTCGCCCAGCACTTCGAGCGGCAGCTCCGCGGCACGACCGACGACGACGATCAGAACGCCCTCGTCGATCAGCTCGCCGCCCTCGCCTCGTCTCCCGAGATCCAGCGGGTGATCGCCGCCTCGCTCGACGACCCGAACGCCCCCGGAGCCACCCGGCAGGCCGCCCTGGCCGCGATGGCCCGGGCGACGCTTGACCCGGCCCCCCCGACCTGGGTCGCGGCCGTGGCCGAGGCGATCGACTCCGACACCCTCCGCCCGATGGCCGTCGCGGCCGCCCGGTCGCTGAGGGTCAAGGGGGACGAGGCCGAGGCCCTCCGCGTCCCCTTGCTCCGGATCGCCCGGGACGCCGACGCCGAGCCGACCGCCCGGCTCGACGCCCTCTCGGCCCTGCCGGGCGGCGTCGGGCGGCTGGATGACGACCTGTTCGCCTTCCTGCTCGACCGCCTCGACCCCGACTCCGCCGCCGCCGAGCAGACCCGGGCGGCCGACCTGCTGGTGGCCTCGGACCTGGGCGATGAGCGCCTGCTGATTCTCGCCGATCGGATCGCCGAGGCCGGGCCGCTGTCCGTCCCCCGCCTGCTGCCGGCCTTCGACGGGCAGGACGACGAGGCGCTGGGGCTCCGCCTGGTGGCCGCGATCGACGCCTCGCCGAGCCGGGGGAGCCTCGCCCCGGGCGACGTCCGCACCCTGCTCGACCGCTTCGGCCCGACCGTGGCCGCACGGGCCTCGACCCTGCTGGCCGCCCTCGACGCCGACGCCGCCGAGAAGCTCGCCCGGATCGAGACCCTGCTCCCCCTGGTCGAGCGAGGGGACGTCTACCGCGGCCAGGCCGTCTTCAACAGCGAGAAGGCCGCCTGCCGGACCTGCCACGCGATGGGATACGTCGGCGGCAAGGTCGGCCCCGACCTGAGCCGGATCGGCGGCATCCGGACCGAGCGCGACCTGCTCGAGGCCATCGCCTACCCCAGCGCCAGCTTCGTCCGCAGCTACGAGACGATCGTCGTCGCCACGGTCGACGGCCAGGTCCTCAGCGGCCTGATCGGCGACGAGGGGCCGGACCACATCACCCTCGTCCTCAACGCCGACGAGTCCGTCCGCGTCGCCCGCGACGCGATCGAGGAGATGCAGCCCGGCACCACCTCCATCATGCCTGCCGGCCTCGACGAGCAGCTCACCCCGCAGGAACTGGCCGATCTGGTCAAGTTCCTCAGGGCGAGCAAGTAATTTCGGAGTCATGAGGATACGATGATGCGATTCCTGGCGATCGTCCTGCTCAGCATCCTGGCCGCGATCGCCTACGGAATCGCTCACGATCAGATCACCGCGCGTGTCTGCCTGGAATACTTCACGGTCGGCCACCCGGCGATCCTGCCCCCCGAGCTCTTCGACTCCCCGACCTGGCAAGGCATCCTCTGGGGTGTCATCGCCACCTGGTGGGTCGGCCTGATCCTTGGGGTTCCGCTCGCCGTGGCCGCCTGCCCAGCCGGGCGGCCGAAACGATCGGTCCGGTCGCTGGCCCGGCCGATCGGCCGATTGCTCGGCGTGATGGCGGTCGTGGCCCTGGCGAGCGGGATCATCGGCTTCGTGCTCGCCCGCCTCGGGGTCGTCTCGCTCGTCGAACCGATCGCCTCGAAGGTCCCCGCGGAGCGGCACGCCCGATACCTCGCCGCCCTCTGGGCCCACCTGGCAAGCTATGCCTCCGGACTGATCGGAGGGATCGTGACCATCGCCCTCGTCTGGCGTTCTCGGCGGCCCGTCGAGCAACACACCGTAATACATGAGCAAACAACAACGAGACTCCCGGACTGACTGACCGATTGCAGCGAACGAACCTCTCCCCCCTCGACCCCGAATCCCGGTGCTCCCGATGAATCCGACCGGCCCGAAGTTCCCCCACCGTCGCTCCGTCTTGCTCTCGATGCTCGGCGCCGCCGGAGGGGCCGCGGCCCTTGGGGCGATCACCGCGCAAGACCCGTATGATCCCCGTCGCGAGGTCGACGATCCCAGGGGCGTCGTCGAGGGGAAACGGCGGGCGGCTCAGATCGTCGGGGCGGGCGAGAAGTTGACGATCACGCGATTGGAGACGATCCGCGTCAAGCCGCGCTGGCTGTTCCTGAAGATCCACACCGACGCCGGGATCGTCGGCCTGGGCGAGCCGATCGTCGAGGGCCGCGCCGAGACCTGCATCGCCGCCGTCAAGGAGCTGGAAGGCTACCTGATCGGCAAGGACCCGAGGCCCGTCGCCCACCACTGGCAGGCGATGTATCGGCATGCCTTTTACCGAGGCGGTCCGGTGCTGACCAGCGCGATCAGCGGCATCGACATGGCGTTGTGGGACATCAAGGGCAAGGCCCTCGGCGTGCCGGTGTATGAGCTGCTCGGCGGCCCGACCCGGACCCGGATCCGGGTCTACGCCCACGCGCGATCCCCGGAGGCGATCCGGCGGGCCAGGGAGGAGGGCTTCACCGCCTTCAAGACCGGCCCGAGCAAGAACCGCCCCCCTCGGATCGTCGAGAACCCGGCCTTCGTCCGCAAGGTGGCCGACGGCTTCGCCTCGCTCCGCGAGGCCGTGGGGGACGAGTGCGACATCGGCATCGACTTCCACGGCGCCGTCCCTCCTCAGACGGCCAAATTGCTCATCAAGGCGATCGAGCCCTATCAGCCGATGTTCATCGAGGAGCCCGTCGCCTGCCAGAACGTCGACGCGATGGCCGACATCGCCCGGAGCACCCACCTGCCGATCGCCACCGGCGAGCGGATCTTCACCAAGTGGGGCTTCCGCGAGATCCTGGAGAAAGGGGCCGCCTCGATCCTCCAGCCCGACCTCTGCCACGCGGGAGGGATCACCGAGACCCGCCTGATCGCCGGGATGGCCGAGGCGTACTATGCCGCCATCGCCCCGCACAACCCGCTCGGGCCGATCTCGCTGGCCGCCGGGCTCCAGCTCGCCGCCTCGATCCCGAACTTCCTCTGCCAGGAGCAGGTGAGCCTGGGGGACGGATACATCAAAGAACCGTTCCGCGTTTCCGAAGGGTACATCGACCTGCCGAAGGGGCCCGGACTCGGGATCGAGCTGGACGAGGACGCGATGGCCGACGCGATCGGCCACGAGTGGACGAACCCCGAATCCTACGACGTCTTCGACGGCTCCGTCGTCGATTGGTGACATGAGGGGACGACGATGCCTGACCTTCCGGCCCGATTCCTGAGCGGCGACTGGGGCACCTCGCGGCTCCGCGTGCGGCTCGTGGACTCGGATACGCTGGCGACGCTCGCCGAGCTTGAATCCGACGACGGCATCGGCCCGACCTTCCGCGCCTGGCAGGAGGCCGGCTCGCCGGGCGACCGCGAGGGGTTCTACCTCCGCGTGCTCGCACCGCTCGTCGATCGGATCGGGAAGGCTTCGGGCGTTGATGTGACAAGCCTGACGCTGGTGCTCTCCGGCATGGCCTCGGCGACGATCGGCATGCGAGAGCTTCCCTACGCCACCGCCCCGCTGCCGCTCTCGGGCGATGCGCTGCCGACGGCCCGGCTCGCGCCGGGCATCCTCCCGTGCGACACCCTGCTCGTCACCGGCGTCCGCACCGACCACGATATCATGCGGGGCGAGGAGACCATCCTCCTCGGCCTCGCCGCCGACGGCCTGACCGACGCCCTCGTGATCCTTCCCGGCACCCACTCGAAGCACGCCGTCGTCCGAAACGGCACGCTCGAAGACTTCCACACCTACTTGACCGGCGAACTGTTCGCCCTCGTCCGCGATCACAGCGTCCTCCGCTCCTCGCTCGCCCCCGGCCCGACGCCCGGCGAGGCGTTCGAGCGTGGCGTCCGCGATGCCTCCTCCGCGAATCTCCTCGGCGAGCTGTTCTCCCTCCGGGCCGGGTCCGTGCTCCACGGCACCCCTCCCGAGGAGAACGCCGCGCGGCTCAGCGGCCTCCTGATCGGCACCGAGCTGGCCGGGCTGGCGTCGGACTCGGTCGCGGACCTCCCGATCGTCTTCGCCGCCCCCGAGCCGCTCCTCTCGTTCTACCGGGCCGCGTTGCGCCGCCTCGGCTTCGAGGCCCGCTGTCGGTTCATCCCCCCCAAAGACATTGGCCGAGCCGTCGCCCTGGGCCAGCGGGCGATTCTGGGAGGTGAGTCTTGAGCGGACGAGACCAACGGGGGATTGGCATTGCGGGCGATCCACGATGATCTTATAAGGACTCGCATACGCCGATCGGAGGCTACCCGACCGCGTCATGCTGAACGCGGTCGGTGGGCTTCTAATCGACTCAGGGGAACGGACTCCGGCCGCAGGGAGGCGTGCCATGGCTTCGGAGGAACGCATTGGCGGCTCGGCGACTCGCATCCTGATTCTTGGATCGGCCATGGTGTTGATGATCGGGATCGCCGCGTTTCTCGCCGTCTTCGTCATCACGCGGCAGGGGAACCTGGCGTGGGATGACGCGGCGTACCTGGAACAGGGGCTGCGGCTGGCGCGGCTGGTCGAGGAACGCGGGGCATTGGCCGTTGTCGAGGTGCTGCGGGAGGGGCCGAAACCGCCCTTGCTGGCGGCCTGGATCGAGGCGGTGGCCCTGGTCGTGGGCCGAGAGCGGGTGATGGCGGTCATCACGCTGGCCGCGGTGGTGCCCTTCGTCTTGCTCTCGGCGAGTGTGGCGGCGATCGCCCGGCGACGATTCGGGTTGCCGGCGACTCCGGTCGCCGTGCTCTTGCTGGGGGCCTCTCCGCTGGCGCTCTCGTACGGGGCGAAGGTCATGGTCGAGACGTTCATGGCCCTCTGGGTCCTTTGGGCGTACGACGGGGCGGCACAGACGCTGGAACGGCCGAGCCGGCGCAACGCGATGGTGCTCGGCGCCGCGTTGGGGGCCGCGGCGATGACCAAGTTCACCGTCGTGCTCCTGCTGACGGCGCCCATGATCGGGTTCGCCGCTGCCCTCGCCCGTCGCGAGGTTCCTCGCGTGGTCAAGGCCCGGGTCTGGCTCTGGATCCTCGTACCCGCCCTGGCCATCGCGGCCCCCTGGTATGCCGAGCATGGGGAATCCGCGGTGCGATTTGCCCTGCGGGCGTCGCAATACAATCTCCTCGCCGAGGGCCGGGCCGACTCCACCCCCATCGGGCATCGCCTGATGGGTCTGGGCGAGGATCTGGCGGGGTGGCCTGCGCTGGGCGTCGTCGCGGCCCTGGCGGTGGTGGCGTTGAGGTCGAGTGCGGGCCGGCGGGATGATTCGTCCGAATCTCGGAAACCGAATGTTGCGTTCGAGCGAATCACCCTGCTCGGGCTGGGCTGCGGGGCGGCCATCCTGATGTTCCCGCCGCACTTCGACGCCCGATTCCTGTTGCCGGCCTGGCCGGCGCTGGCGGTTTGCGCGGCGGGGTGGATACGGGCCTCGATCGCCGAGGCTCCCGCGATTGGGAAGGGGCTGGTGTATGCCGCCCTGGGGGTCGGTCTTGTGTCATCCTGCCTCTCGCTGCACCGGGAGCCGAGGACGACGACCTACTGGGCGGCCGGGCAACTGATCGACGATCTGGTCGATCGTTGTGGGATTCGGACCCTCGGCAACATCGGGGATGGCCCCGACTGGAACGTCTGCAAGACCGGGTTCCTCAACGAGCTGCGGGCCGATCCGGCAAGCTGCTTCGTGATGTACGACCTGTCGCGATGCCCGGCCGAAGAGTTGGTTCGCCGCATCGGGCGGCTCGATGCGCTGGTCGTCCTGGACCGAAACGCCCTGCCCCCGGTGCTGCTGATCGGCGCCCCCGGCCTGAATCGGGCCTATGATGTACTCGACACCGCACTGGCCGGCGATCGGTTCGAACGCATCGAGCCGCGCGTTTCTGTCGATCTGCCGCCCCTGGCGATCTACGTGTCCCGGCAGGAGAGGGAGCCTGTCGAGGCTCGGGGTCCTTCAGACGGCCACCGGCGGTGAGGCCCTGACCGCTCTGGTATCCGGGCCGGCCGCCGGCTTCACATGTGGGACCACTGCCGGTGGAGGAACGCGACGGCCGCGAGTAATTCGGTTGACTCCCATCCGGGCTCGATCCAGATCTGCCAGGCTCCCCACCACCCCGGGCCGACGATTCCGACCAACCTGGGGATGCCCCGCACTGTGCCCTTCCAGGAGGTCCCGAAGAAGGGGGTGTCGATGGTCCAGGTCACGCCATGTGCCAGGGTCAACGTGTGCCGCTTGCGGACGAGGGAACGGACGGAGAGCTGCCAGGCAGGCCCGCGATCGGAGTCCCGGAGCATGGCGTATCGAAGGCCGGGGATGATCCCCTCGGGGCGAATCACGCCCGCCGCGTGCCCGTCGGCATCGAGGATCCGGACCCTCGGCGAGTACCGGGAGCGTGGCTCCAATCGAAGGCGGAGATTACCCGGAGATTCGTCGGACACCTCGTCTCGACCGGTCGCGTCGAAGACGCTGACGGGTTGGGCCGTCCCCTCTCCGATCAGGGAGTAATACCAGCGGGCATCGTCCAGCCAGGCCGGCGAGCTCGACCGCTTCATCCCTCAGCCTCCCTTTGCCCGACTCGTGACACGCCCGAGGGATTGGACCGCGGTGTCGACCCGATGCTCCGTAGTCTCCGATCCGGAAGCCGGGCGGTAGGCATTCTGCCGGGGAGACGCTATGGATCGCGTTGGACCGGCCCTGACTCCACACTCCATCCGTCATCATTCCGGAGGTGAATCAACTCCCCATTGCCAAAGCCTTTGAACTCAACCCGTTCAGGATCGGCAGATGTTCGCGCATCACCTGGCGGCTCGTCCAACTGAAACAACAACGCGCCCAGATCGTTCCTGGCACGAAGCTCGTGCGGTGAACCCACGACCCAGATCGAACCAACCTCTGTCTCAAGGTCAAGCCGGACGTCCGACGGCACCCGAAGTTCCACCGTGGTCGTCAAAGAACAGCCGGTATCCTCTCCCTGTCGCCTTCGCGTGACCACCTCGACCCCATGTGCTTCCTGATCAACTTCGACCTCGATCGAGTCGAGCGACTCCTCAGCGTGCACCTGGGACTTCTTTTTGCACAAGCTATTCCGAGTGACCGACACCTCGACGCGGTCGGCAGCTCCGGGCTTCACGATGATGGCGCCTCCGCAAGCATCAACCTTAATGAGAGGAGCATGCTCGACATCGACTGACCAGCTCTCTGTGACGCTTGCCCCCTTGTATTCGTCGTCGGACAAGGTGAGCAAGGCGAAGTCCCCCCCACAACCGACGACGGGCAGCGAGGCAAACAGCAGAACGAGGCTCAACGTGCCGGAGCTCGCTCTCGAATCCATGATGAGTCTCCTCCAAACAACCGAGGGAGCCAGGCGGTATGGGGCAAGCTCAGACGCGAGGCGACGCAGGCAGCAGCGAGGAGACGGGGAGTTCTGCGATGGGCTGGCCGTCGAGGATGAGGGGGGCGGATTCTTCGGGGCCGTAGGAGCGGATCTGGAGGTAGCCGGGGGTGTCGCCGCCGATGGGGTCGGCGGGGGTCTCGACGCGGCGGGTGCGGAGGTTGAGGACCCAGTAGTTCGAGACGCCGCCGGCGGCGTAGGCGGCTCGCATGCGGCCGAGGTCCTTCGGGACGCTGGAATCGGCGACCTCGACGACGAGGCCGACGTCGCTGGGTTTCGGAGGTCCATCGGGGTAATCGTCTGGGATGCCACGGACGATGATGAGGTCTGGCTCGGGGACGTAAAGCGGGCCCAGTTCCAGGGGGCTCTCGACTGCGACGTACCACCCTTCGGGCACGATCCGGAACATGACGGCGTTGAGCTTGTTCTGAGCGACGATGTGTGGCGGATTTTTGCCCATCTTTTCGACGAGTTGCCCCTCCCAGAGTTCGACGTGGCGGACGTTGGGAATCGCCCCAATCTCGATCATGCGGAAGTAGGTCTCGGCCGTGATCGGCAAAGGGCGGCCGCCACGAGGCGAGGTGGGAGGGCTGGTGGTGGCGGTGCTCATCGAAGTGGATCTCCCGGAGGTGGAGTGGCCGCCGACGGCTCGATCGTACCGCGAGGGAAGCACGGTCGTCGAGTCGAGCCGGTCGGCCTGGGGGCGGCGGGGTCAGGGGTGGATGACGGTGCCGTCGTCGAGGCGGAGGTTGCCCCAGTGCATGTCGAAGGGGGGATCGTCGCCGACGGGGAAGCGGGCGGCGAGGGATTCGTCGAGGTCGACGCCGAGGCCGGGGCGGTCGATCGGCTGGAAGGCGCCGTCGATCATCTCGGGGCAGCCGGGGAAGACATCCTGCTCGGCCTGGGAGAAGATGCGGCCTTCCTGGATGCCGAAGTTGGGCACGGCGAGGTCGAGGTGGACGTTCGCGGCGTGGCCGACGGGGGAGAGGTCGCCCGGGCCGTGCCAGGCGGTCCGGACGCCGAAGAACTCGCAGAGGGAGGCGACCTTGCGGGCGGGGGTCAGGCCGCCGATCATGGAGATGTGGATGCGCATGAAGTCGATGAGGCGATCGGTCACGAGGGGGAGCCATTCGCGGGGGTTCGTGAACAGCTCTCCCATGGCGATCGGCACGGCCGACTGGGCGCGGAGATGCGTGAAGTAATCGGCATCTTCGGGGCTGAAGGGGTCCTCGATGAAGAAGGGGCGGAAGGGCTCGACCGCCTTGACGAGGCGGATGGCCTGGATGGGGGGGATGCGCTCGTGGACGTCGTGCAGCAGTTCGATGTCGTCGCCGATGGTGGCGCGGAGGTGCTCGAACAGGCGGGGGACCTCGCGGGCGTAGGCGACGGGGTCGAAGGCGACGGTGCGGCGGTTCTCGGGCTGGGCCTCGTCGATGGCCCCGGTGCGGACGCCGTAGGTGCTGGCGCCGCCGGAGCGGCCGCCGTACTGGATGCGGACGTGGCGCTGGCCCTGCTCCATGAGGGAGCGGACGCCGTCCTCGACCTCCTCGGGCGTCTCGCCGCGGACGGAGCGATAGGTCGGCACCTTCTGGCGGCACTTGCCGCCGAAGAGGCGATGCACGGGCATCCCGGCGACCTTGCCGAGGATGTCCCAGAGGGCCATATCGACGCCGCTGAGTGCGTTGTTCAGGACCGGGCCGTGACGCCAGTAGGAGCTGAGGTGCGCCGACTGCCAGACGTCGTCGATCTCGAGCGGGCTCTTGCCGACGAGGAAGGGCTTGAGGAACTGGTCGACCGCCGCCGCGACGAGCTTGGCCCGCTGGGTGAAGGTGGCGCAGCCGAGGCCGTAGAGGCCGTCCTGGTCGGTCTCGACCTTGACCACGACGAGGCGGATGCCGGCCGGGGCGGTGAGGATGGCGCGGACGTCGCGGATGGTCAGGTCGGGAAGCCGCTCCGATCCGGGGGCCTGCGGGTCATCGGCCGCGAACGCGGGACGGGCCGAGGCGAGTGCGCCGGCACCTGCGCCGGCGAGGACGGAACCGAGCCAGTCGCGTCGTTGCATGGGGGAGGCTCCGGGGAGGATTTTGAGCCACGGATGAAACACGGATGGAACACGGACGAGAAATAGGAAATCTTGATTACGAGAACATTAATATTGATATTCTTAAAATTCGCTTCTTCTTTATCCGTGTTCCGTCCGTGTTTCATCCGTGGCTCATTTCATTTCCGACTCCGTGAGAGCGTTCCTCCATACCCGAGCTTCCTCACGCGATCAAGTCGGTGACGATCCGGCCGTGGACGTCGGTGAGGCGGAAGTCGCGGCCCTGGAAGCGGAAGGTGAGCTTGGTGTGGTCGAAGCCGAGGAGGTGGAGGATGGTGGCGTGCAGGTCGTGGACGTGGACGGGGTTTTCGGCGACCGAGAAGCCGAGCTCGTCGCTGGTGCCGAAGGTCTGGCCACCCTTGATGCCGCCGCCGGCGAGCCACATGGTGAAGGCGTTCGGGTGGTGGTCGCGGCCGTCGGAGCCGCCCTGGACCATGGGGGTGCGGCCGAACTCGCCGCCCCAGACGACGAGGGTGTCGTCGAGCAATCCACGCTGCTTCAGGTCGGTGATCAACGCGGCGCAGGCCTGGTCGGTGTTGGCGCAGTTCTTCTTCAGGTCGCCGACGAGGTTGCCGTGCTGGTCCCAGGCCTCGTGGAAGAGCTGGACGAATCGGACGCCGCGCTCGACCAGGCGGCGGGCGAGCAGGCAGTTGTTGGCGAAGGAAGGTTTGCCCGGCTCGGCACCGTAGAGGTTGCGAATATGCTCGGGCTCGGATGCGATGTCCATCAGCTCCGGGGCGCTCGACTGCATCCGGTAGGCCATCTCGAAGGAGTTGATGCGGGTGGCGATCTCGGGGTCGCCGGTCTCGTCGAGCCGCATGCGGTTGAGGGCGGAGATGGCGTCGAGGGAATCGCGCTGGAGGTGGTCGTCGACGCCGTCGGGGTTGGAGAGGTAGAGGACGGGCTCGCCGCCGGTGCGGAACTGGACCCCCTGGTAGACGGTCGGCAGGAAGCCGCTGCCCCAGTTGGCGTTGCCGCCGCTCGGGCCCTTCGAGCCGGAGCTGAAGACGACGTAGCCGGGCAGGTCCTTCGACTCGGAGCCGAGGCCGTAGCAGGTCCAGGCCCCGAGGCTCGGGCGGCCGAACTGCTGGGCGCCGGTGCTCATGAGGATTTGAGCAGGAGCATGATTGAACGCATCACCCACCATGGACCGGACGATGCAGAGATCGTCCGCGACCCTGGCGGTGTGCGGCAGCAGCTCGGAAATCTCGGCGCCGCTCTCGCCGTGTCGGGCGAACTGGAATTTCGGCCCGAGCAGCTTCGAGTTCGGGTTGATGAAGGCCGCGCGGTAGCCTTCGAGCAGTCCGGGGGGCGGCAAGGTGCCGTCGAACTCGGCAAGGGTCGGCTTGTTGTCGAACATCTCCAGGTGGCTCGGGCCGCCGGCCATGAACAGGAAGATGACGTTCTTGGCCTTCGGGGCGTAGTGCGGCGCCTTGGGCGCCAGGGGGTCGGCCGCGGGGGTCTTCGCGTACCCTTCCTGCGCGAGCAGGTGGCCGAGGGCCACGGAACCGAGCCCGACCCCGCACTGCTGGAGGAACCAGCGCCGGCCGACCTGCGATGGGTCCATGTTGCGGTCGTGATGGGACTGGCAGTTCACAGGGAGGGCCTCCGGGGCGTTGGGCGCGATGCTGAACGGGAGAGAAGGCGGAGTTTCGAGCCACGGATGGAACACGGATCAGAAGGGAGGGGAGCGGGCCGAACGCGAAACCGGGATCAGCGAATCAGTTGGTTTCTGGCATGATGCAGCGGTGTCCTCTGTGGATTCGCCCTGACTGCCGCACCCTGACTTCGATTCTCTTGAACTTATCTGTGTTTCATCCGTGTTTCATCCGTGGTTCATAACTCCCCTGTGCCTTTCCGAGACCTGCCGATTATTCCTTGGTGATCGTCTCGTCGAGGTTCAGGAGGACGCGGGCGACGGTGGTCCAGCCGGCGAGGGTCGCGGGGGAGATGCCTTCGGGCGGAGCCGCGTCGGCGATCATGGCGGACGGGTCGAGTTCCCCGGAGGCGTAGCGGGCCGACTGGCGTTCGAGCAGGTCGAGCAGGACGGCGGCCTCGGCCTCGGTCGGGGTTCGAGAGACGCAGAGGCGGAAGGCGTGGGCGAGGCGGTCGGCGTCGGAGTCGCCGGCCTCGCGCAAGGTGCGACCCGCCAGGGCGCGGGCCGATTCGAGGAAGACGGGCTCGTTGAGGGTCACGAGCGCCTGGAGCGGCGTGTTCGATCGGGACCGGCGGACGCACGAGGCTTCGCCGGGGGGGGCGTCGAAGGCGTCGAGGGCCGGATAGGGGACCGACCGGAAGCGGAAGGTGTAGAGGCCGCGCCGGTAGCGGTCGGGGCCGGTGGCCGTCTCCCAGACCTTCGGTCCGTAGCTGGCCGGGGGTTGAAACAGGAACTCGGGGGCGGGGGGGAAGACGCTCGGGCCGCCGACCTCGGGATTGAGCAGGCCGCTGGCGGCCAGGGCGATGTCGCGGACGATCTCGGCATCGACCCGGTGCCGGGGGCCGCGGGCGAGGAGGCGGTTGTCGGGATCCTGGGCGTAACGCCCGGGATCGGCCGACGAGGTCTGCCGGTAGGTCGCGCTGGTGACGATCTGTCGATGCAGCTGCTTCAGGCTCCAGCCGTTGTCCATGAAGGAGACGGCGAGCCAGTCGAGCAACTCGGGATGGCTCGGGGGGGCGGCCTGCGAGCCGAGGTCCTCGGGCGTGGCGACCAGGCCGGTGCCGAAGTGGTTCTGCCAGACGCGGTTGACGATCGACCGCGCGGTCGTCGGCGACTCGCGGGCCACAAGCCAGCGGGCGAAGCTCAGGCGGTTGGGCGCCCCGTCCTCCTCCGGCAAGGGATGCAGCACGGCGGGGACGCCGGGGGTGACGGGCTCGGCGGGCTTGAGGAAGTCGCCGCGGTCGAGTCGGCGAGTCATCCGAGGGGTGTCGCGCCTCTGCAACACAAGCTGGGTCGCGCCTTCGGGGTGAGTCGCCCAGAGGGCCTCGATCGCCTCGTTCGCCTCGGCCCACTCGGGGACGAAGGTGCGCCAGCTCGAGAAGACGGCGGCGACCTGAGCGGGCGAGCGGTCGTCGGGGGGGATGGCGAGGATCTCGCGGACGCGGGCCGGGAGCGGGTCGGCCGAGGGGTCGGGGGCGTCGGTGACGGAGAAGCGGAAGCGGCCGAGGTTGTTGTTCTGGTTGTCGTCGCTGTTCCAGCCGCCGTGCATCTGGACGAGGCGGAAGGTGAGCGAGGCGCCGCCGGGGAAGTCGATCGGCTCGTCGAAGACGAAGACCGCCTTGCGCGGGACGTTGCTGCGGCCGGGGCCGATGTCGGTGGTCCAGGCGGTCTCGTTCTTGCCGTCGATGGCATAGGCGATCGGCCCGGTCACGCGTTTCGTGTCGGTGCGGTCGTCGAAGGTGGGGTCGAGGTCGGCCTCGGGCGGGTTCACGTCGGCCGAGGCGCGGGCGATCTTGACCTCTCGGGGGCCGTGCTGGCCGTCGATCGAGGAGGCGACGACCTTGAACTCGGAGAGGGCGAACAGGCCGAAGATCGACCGGCCGGGGCCGCCCTTGGGCAGTTCGGGGTCGTTGAGCAGTTCGAGCCGGACGGCGGTGATTTTGCCCGGCGATTCGACCGTAACGGTGAAGTCGGTCGTGTGCTTGGTGGGGGCGTAGCCGGCGGCGAGGACCGAGCCGTCGTCGAGCAGATAATGCTTCTGGCCGCCGCTGGCGTCGAGTTCCGGGCGGACGACGGACCAGTCGGGCTGATCGTCGCGGACGGTCTCTTCCCAGGCGAGCATCCGCTCGCGCCAGTCGGGAGAACGGTGCTTCAGGTCGTCCTCGATCGCGGCGATCTGCCGGAAGATCTCGGCCCGCTGGCGTTGTTCTTCGGGCAGGTAGACGGCGACGTTCGACTCGTGCGCATTGTTCAGGAAGGCGAACATGCGATAATATTCGGAGTGCGAGATCGGGTCGTACTTGTGCGTGTGGCACTGGGCGCACGAGATGGTCAGGCCGAGCACGGCCTTGCCAACGGCGTCCATCCGATCGAACATCGCTTCCATGCGGAATTGTTCGGGATCGATGCCCCCTTCCTCGTTGATCATCGAATTGCGGAGGAAGCCGGTGGCGACGACCTGGTCTTGCGAGGCGTCGGGGAGCAGGTCGCCGGCGAGCTGTTCGATGACGAACTGGTCGTAGGGCAGGTCGCGGTTCAGGGCGTTGATGACCCAGTCGCGGTAGGCCCAGACGAAGCGGGCCTTGTCCTTCTCGTAGCCGTCGCTGTCGGCGTAGCGGGCGGCGTCGAGCCAGAGGCGTCCCCAGCGTTCTCCGTAATGGGGGGAGGCGAGCAGGCGATCGACCAGGTGCTCATAGGCCTCGGGAGACTCGTCGTTGACGAAGGCGTCCACCTCCTCGGGGGTCGGCGGCAGGCCGATCAGGTCGAGCGAGAGGCGGCGGATGAGGGTCGTGCGGTCGGCCTCGGGGGAGGGTTCGAGCCCTTCGGCATCGAGCCGGGCGCGGACGAAGAAGTCGATCGGGTTGCGGCACCACTCAGGGTCGGAGACGCTCGGCAATTCGGAACGCTCGGGGGGGATGAAGCCCCAGTGCTGTTCGAACGGCGCCCCCTGCTCGATCCAGGCGTTGAGGGTGGCGATTTGCTCGGCGGTCAGGCTCTTGCCCGAGTCGGGCGGGGGCATGCGGTCGAGGTCGTCGTCGGAGGTGATCCGCCAGTGCAGCTCGCTCTCGTCGAGGCTCCCGGGCACGACGGCGACGCCGCCGGAGGGGGTCGGCTCGAAGAGTCCGCCGGGCAGGTCGAGCCGCAGGCCGCCTTTGCGGTCGGCCTCGTCGGGGCCGTGGCAGCGGAAGCAGGCGTCGGAGAGGATCGGCCGGACGTCCCGGGCGAAGTCGATCGGCGTGTCGGCGGCGGCGTCTCTGGGCAGGACCGTCGTCAGCACGGCCAGGAGCCCGAGGCAGAGGGTTCGGGGCCGGCTCGTCATCGATGTCACCTCGCGAGCGTCGTGTCGTGGTTCGGGGTCCGGTCGATCGGGCGCGGCGGGCCCCGAGTCGGAGCCGGCCTGTCGGCCATCGATCCGGACCAATAAAAGGCGGGGAGGCGAGCACGTCTCAATCAGGCGGGGGGGTACGGCTCGATTCGCCGTCCGGCAACGGCGAGATTGCCACACTTTATGGTATCGACCCGCTCGCCGAGACTCAACCCTCAGCACGTTCGCGGGTGCGGCACGGGGGCCTCGCAACGGGGATCGATCGGGGCCCCGCGCGAGAGACGCAAGCGTCGCGGAGGTCATGAGGAGGGCGAGGTGAACGGACGCGGCCAACGTCGCGGCGTCCCTCCTTCAATGGATCCACCCGAGGAGCCGTCGTCCCGGGTCGCCAGGCCCCCAGGGACGAGATGGATTCGAGGACCAGGGGTAGCCTTTTGCAAATGGGCCCCGCGTCGACGACGATACAGGCAGGGAAGAACGCCATCCCCTCGACAACCTTCTCGAATTGAGCACCGCGTTCCATGATGACCGCCCGGCTTTGCCTGCTGATGACGCTCGGACTCGGGCTCGCGAGCCCGAAGGCCGAGGATGACCTCGATCGCGACCTCATCGCCCACTGGCCCCTCGCCGGCGACTTCCGGGACCATTCGGGCAACGGCCTGGACGCGACGGCCGAGGGGGACGTCGACCCCGGGGCCCTCGGGCGGGACGGCGAGGCCGGACACGCGGCGGGGTTCGACGGGCAAGGGGGCAAGCTGGTCGTCCCTGCGCGTCCGGCGCTCGATCTGGCCGGGGCCGATCTGACCCTCTCGGCCTGGGTCTTCACCGAAGGGAATGTCGATTCGCCGATCGGCGACCTGATCAGCCGATACGACCCGGACGGCCGACGCGGCCTGATCCTCGGGATCAAGACCAACGCGGGGGTGACCTTCAGCCAGGCGAATCAACGGCACCTGCAATTCGGCATCGACGACGATCGGGAGTCGGACTGGATTGACGTCGGCACACCGGGGGGCGAGCGGTCGATCCTCCCCTTCGCGCTGGCCTCGCACGAGGGGTCGCTCTACGCCGGCACCTGCGAGCCGGGCGAGGGGGATGCGGGCCGCGTCTACCGCTACGCCGGGGGGACCGATTGGATCGATTGCGGGGCGCCCGACGGCAGCAATTCGGTCACGAGCCTGGCCGTCTTCGAGGGGAAGCTCTACGCCGGGACCGGGCGCTATCGGGTGGCCGGGTCGAGCCTGCCCGAGTCGCCGAACGAGACGCCCGGCGGCCGGGTCTTCCGCTACGAAGGCGGCACGACCTGGGCCGATTGCGGCCAGCTGCCCGGCGTGATCGCCGTCAGCGGCCTGGCGGCCTTCCGGGGGAAGCTCTACGCCGGGTCGCTCTACGCCCCGGCCGGCTTCTTCCGCTACGAAGGGGGCACGACCTGGACGGCGCTGGAGACTCCCAAGGGCAAACGAGTCGAGGCGATCGCTCCCTTCGACGGCCACCTCTACGCCACCAGCTACGACCAGGGGCACGTCTTCCGATACGACGGCCACGACTGGACCGACCTCGGCCCGCTGGGCGACCCGGAGCTGAACACGCAAACCTATTCGCTCGCGGTCTACCGGGGGGCGCTCCACGTGGGGACCTGGCGGAGCGGCCGGGTTTATCGGCTCGGCGAGCAGGGGGAATGGATCGACGCGGGCCGGCTGGGGGAGGAGCTGGAGGTGATGGGCATGCTCGTCCACAACGGCCGACTGATGGCCGGGTCGCTCCCGCTGGCCCAGGTCTACCGGTACGAAGGGGGGCGGCGCTGGCGGCTCCTGACCCAGCTCGACGACACCCCGGACGTCGTCTATCGCCGCGCCTGGACGATGGCCGAGCATGGCGGGCGCCTGTTCGCGTCGGCCTTGCCATCGGGGAGGGTCGTGGCGTATCGGGCCGGGGCGATGGCCTCGTGGGATCAGGCCTTCCCCGCGGGGTGGCACCACGTGGCGGCGGTCCGATCGGGGGGGACGCTCCGGCTGTTCGTCGACGGCACGGAGGTCGCATCGGAATCGGTCGAGGGCGCCGAGACGTTCGACCTTGCGACCGAGGCCCCCTTGCGGCTCGGCTCGGGGCCGAATGCGCCGTTCCGGGGGCGGCTTGCCGAGGTCCGGCTGCATGGTCGGGCGTTGTCGGCCGAGGAGATCCAGCGTCTGGCGTCTCCGTGACGCCAACACCGCGCTGGGCCGCCTCCGGAGCGTCTCGCCCGATGAATGCGACCATGAGGAGCCATCGAGATGAATGCTCCAGGCCTTGAACGTTCCTTGCTTTCATGCGTGAAGATGCTGGGCTGGTTGATCAGCCTCGGGCCGGTGCTCGCCTGCGTCCCCGGCGATCCCGGCCGGGGCCCGTCCGGACAGGAACCACCCGCCGGGGGGGGAGACGACCCGTACGCCCGCCGGCGGGGCAGCATGGTCGACCGTCAGCTCCACGCCCGAGACATCGACGACGACCGGGTGCTGGAGGTGATGGCCCGGGTCCCCCGCCACGAGTTCGTTCCCGAGGACCTGCGCGACCTGGCCTATGCGGATCGCCCCCTGCCGATCGAGAAGGACCAGACCATCTCGCAGCCGTACATCGTGGCCCTGATGACCCAGCTCGCCCGGCCGCAACCCGGCGACCGCGCCCTGGATGTCGGCACCGGGTCGGGCTACCAGGCCGCCGTGCTGTCCGGCCTGGTCGAGGAGGTCTGCAGCATCGAGATCCATCGAGAGCTGGCCGATTCGGCCCGGGAGCGGCTGGCCCGGCTCGGCTACCGCAACGTCAGGGTCCGTCACGGGGACGGCTACCGGGGCTGGCCCGAGGCCGCGCCGTTCGACCTGATCATCGTCGCCGCCGCGCCGCCCGCCATCCCCGAGCCGCTGATCGACCAGCTCGCCCCGGGCGGGCGCCTGGTCCTCCCCGTGGGGGACGGGCCCGGCCAGAATCTGGTCCTGATCGACAAGGGGGTCGACGGGTCGATTCATCGGGAGACGATCGCCCCGGTCTCGTTCGTCCCCATGACCGGCGAGGCCCAGGACCCCCGGTCGCCCTGAGCGTGGCGTTCGGGGCGGCCCTCGGCCGTCGCCCGGCACATCGGACGCCGCCAATCGTCGGCGGGGAGGGCCGCGCGCGGGCTGCGGAGCCGCCCGCTGCCGGCGCGATCCGCCCGCGTTCCCTCGCGCAATCAAGAATCAACACACAAGTGAACGCCGAACATGTTTCGCCCGGCCGCCGGCCTGCGCCCACCGGCCCGCCGGGGAGCCGCCATGTAAAACAATTGCTCGACCAAGAAAAAATCGAAAAAATTCGCTTTACAAGCATCGAGCCACTCGACACATTATGAACGCCGGAAAAAGTTCGTGCGTTTCGATCCGTAGTCCTTTCATTCCGACGGATCAGGATTTCGGTGTTCAAGCATGTCCGGGTGTGCGATCTGGCGCACGCCGGCGGCGAGGATGCGTGCGCGGTCCCGCCGAGCCTCCGCGGAGGGTCGGGGGGGGCCGGTTCACCTCAGATGAGTTCTCACGTCTCGACAAAGGGGTTGTCCATTGAATCGGTCTTCGACCCGAAGCCGTTCCGGCTTTACGCTGATTGAATTGCTCGTCGTCATCGCCATCATTGGCGTTCTCATCGCGTTGCTGCTGCCGGCGGTCCAGTCGGCCCGCGAGGCGGCGCGTCGGGCCCAGTGCATCAATAACCTGAAGCAACTGGGTCTGGCGCTGCACAATTACGAGTCGACCGTCGGCTCCTTGCCCTGGGGAGACGGGCCGGACCAGTGGAACCAGTGGTCGTCGTTCGCGCTGATGATGCCGTACCTGGAGCAGGGGACGATCTTCAATGCCATGAACTTCGACTGGGGGTTGCAGAACCCGGCGACCCTCTGGAACACGACGGCCCAGCGGGTCACGATCAGCTTCCTCCAGTGCCCGTCCGACGAGGACCGGCTGACGAACGCCGAAGGGCACACCAACTACGCCGCCAACGCCGGCAGCGCCCCGGCGGCCTTCTACGACTGGAACAACACCAACGCCTTCAACGGCGTGTTCGGCTGGGCCGGCAACTCGCGGCGTGCCGCCGCGGAGCCGAACTACCGCAAGAACAAGCCGATCGTGGTGCTGGCCGACATTCGCGACGGCACGAGCAACACCGCCGCGTTCAGCGAGAAGGTCAAGGGGATCGGCATGCCCGCCAATCCCGGGGTGCTCGACCTGACGAACCCGTCGTCGAGCCCCATCCAGTTGCCCACGCCGACGGGCAACGACCTGATCGACCCGCGTGCCTTCTACCAGCAGTGCCGCGCCACCGGCCCCGGCACCCCGGGGGCCGTGGTCACGCCGAACAACTACCCCTACGGGTACTACTGGTTCAATGGCAGCATCGCCAACACGCGGTACAACCACGTGATGCCCCCCAATAGCCATAGCTGCAACTACGGGGGCCGCTGGGGCAACGCCGGGGGGGCGTACACGGCCTCCAGCCGGCACCCGGGCGGGTCGAACGTCGTCTTCTGCGACGGGTCGGTGAAGTTCGTCAAGGGGACCATCGCCCCCGAAGTCTGGTGGGCGCTCGGCACCCGGGCCGGCGGCGAGGTCATCTCGGCCGACCAGTATTGATCGCCCCGGCCCGATCGTTCGGCGGGCCGGCCGGATCCGCTCGGGGATCCGGCCGGCCCCCGTCCGCTCGACCGCCTCGGTTGAGGGCCGAAGCGAAGGGTCAAGGCCCCCCGCTGCCCCCGGGCATCGGCAATTCGACATCGAGCGTGTTCTCCCCCCGCGCGACGTCGATCGACGTCGCCGCGTACTGCAGCTCCGGGTCCTGATCGATCAACGGCCCCGAGAACGTGACCTGGTTCACCCCGACCAGGGTCGTCACCGTGTACGACCCGTCTTCCCCGATGACGGCCGACCGGGCCGGCTCGAACTTGCGCTCGACGTTCGACGGGTCGAACGCGATCGTGTGGCCGGCCGCCGGCTTGCCCCGCAGCATGACCGTCCCCGAGACGGTCCCTTCGGCCGTCGAGGTGTCGACCGACGGGCGCCCGCCCCCGCATCCCGAGCCCACCAGAAGCGCGGCCGCCGCCGCGATCCCGCCGATTCGCCTGAGTCCGGATCGCATCGATTTGCTCCTCGCGTCACCACGCGAAATGTTGAACATTCTTTCACATAGGAACGATCGTCTGTTCGGCTCTAGCCTGACAGATCGGCCGGGGTGTTGCAACCGAGGGGTCTCCCGAAATCCGCGATCGCTCAGGGGCTGGCCGCCGGCGAGACATCGAGCATCGCCCCGTCTGCTTCGCGGATCTCGATGACCCGA
>NZ_JBFEFH010000028.1:0-83211 GCF_040717455.1 Tautonia sp. JC769 | reverse complement strand
CTACCGCCGCGAAGCCTTCCGCGACTTCCACAAATCCCTCCAGGCGCTCGACCGCCTCCGCGCCGAACGCTCCAAGGCCCATGCCCGCGAAGCCAAGCTGATGGACGCCTCCGCCTCCCGCCGGTCCGAGGCTCCCGCCTACGTCCCCCCGCCCCCCGATTCCCGAAACGGACCCCCTTCCGGCCCCGATTCTTCACCCCAGAATCGCCGTAACCCTCAATCGGCCAACGAACTCCGCAACGCCCCCGCCGAGCCTTCCGCCGCCCCCGCCGAGCGCACCGACGGGCGCACCATCGAGCGCACCGCGCCCGATCGCACCGCCTCCGGCTGGTTCCGCGACCCGCAGGCCGCCCCCCGAGGCCCCTCCGCCTCCCCCGATCGCCCCTGACTCCTCCCCCCTTTCTTCCTCGACCCTCTCCCAACCGCCCCCCTCCGGGGCCGGTCCCGATCGCCGACCGCACCGCCCCCCCGGGTGCCAGGGAGGGGACCGCTCGCAGAGACGCCGAGCCGCAAAGAAGACGAGCCTTTGTAGGGTCCGCTGTGCGGACCGATCTCCTGGCAGGGTCGAGGGATCGGTCCGCACAGCGGCCCCTACGAGCGATCACTGATCCAGGCGATCCGGTATGACACCGGTCATGGGACCTCGCGCAGGGCTGCGGAGCCACGGAGAAGACCTCGGACCGGCCCCGACCTCCTCCCTTCGCTCCCCTCTTCCCTCCTCTCCTCGCCTCTCCGTCTCTGCGCCCAATCCCTCCCCCCTGGCCGCCCCTCCCCCGGCCGGCTACGATCGAACCGACCGGTCGCCCGGCCGCCAGGACCGAAGGCCGTCCCACGATCGAAGCGAGGGGAACCCGTCTGATGAAGCTCCTGCGTCCGCTCCCGTCCCTCACGGCCGTCCCCCTCCTGCTCGCCGCGCTCGGGGCCGAGCTCGCCCTGTCGGCCTCCCCTCCCCGACCCCCTCAGGAACCGGCCCCGGCCGAGGGGGGGATCCCGACGCCCGAGTACGCCGAGCGTCGCCGGCGCCTGCTCGACACCCTCGGCGCCCCCGGGCCGGTCGTCATCCGGGGGGCCGAGCCGCCGGCCGAGGACTACCTCCGGTTCCGCCAGCGGAACGACTTCCTCTACCTCTCCGGCATCGACCAGCCGGGCGCCCTGCTCCTGATCACGCCCCCCCCGCCCGACGACCCCGACGCCCCCCCCCGGGCCGTCGCCTTCCTCCCCCCCTTCAACCCCTTCGCCGAGCGCTGGAGCGGCCCCCAGGTCGTCCCCGGCCCCGATACCGCCGCCCGCTTCAAGCTCGATGCCGCCCTGCCCCTCGGCGACTTCGACGCCCAGCTCGCCGCCGCCCTCGGCCTCTCCCCCTCCGAGGATGACGGCGACGGCGACGGCGACTCCGCCCCGGCCGATCCCCCCGCCCTGTTCACCCACCTCGCCCGGGGCCGGGACGCCGAGCACTCGGCCGACGGCCGGTTCGAAGCCCGCCTGAAACAGCTCGCCCCCGGGGTTCCCCTGCGGGACCTCTCGGGAGGCATCGCCTCGCTCCGCCTCATCAAGTCCGAGGCCGAGCTGGCCCTCATCCAGGCGGCGATCGACATGACCATCGAGGGCCACCGCGACGCCGCCCGGGTCATCCGCCCCGGGGCGTTCGAGTACGAGGCCCAGGGGGCCCTCGAGTACGCCTTCACCCGCAACGGCGCCCGGCGCCCGGCCTTCGCCTCGATCGTCGGCGCCGGCCCGAACAGCGTCATCCTCCACTACAACGCCAACCGCCGGCGGATGCAGGACGGCGACCTCGTCGTCATCGACGTCGGGGCCGAGTTCCACGCCTACGCCGCCGACATCACCCGGACCTACCCCGTCTCCGGCCGCTTCAACGACCGCCAGCGCGCCGTCTACCGGCTCGTCCTCGACGCCCAGCGCGCCGCCGAGGCCGTCTTCGAGCCAGGCAAGACCACCCTGGCCGACCTCCAGCGCGCCGCCGCCGACTGCATGAAGGCCAGCCCGCTCCGCGACGCCGAAGGGCGCACCCTCGACCGCTCCTTCGTCCACGGCATCGGCCACTGGCTGGGCATGGACGTGCACGACGTCGGCAGCACCCGCCGGCCGATCCCCGCCGGCGCCGTCTTCACGATCGAGCCGGGCATCTACCTCGCCGACGAGCAGCTCGGCGTCCGGATCGAGGACGACTACCTCGCCACCGAGGACGGCCTGGTGAAGCTCAGCGCCGCCCTGCCCTCGGAGCCGGACGAGATCGAGGCGTTGATGGCGACGTCGGCCGCTCCTGCCGATCCCGATCAGCCGGTGCCGTGATGGCGGATCAGCTCCACCACCTGCTCGTCATCCGGCGGCCCGAGCGTGGGCAGGGCGGCCGACAATACGGCCGCGATCGCCCCCTCGGGCGCGAAGATCGGCACGGCCACCGACCGCTCGGCCCCGAAGGCCCGCAGCCAGTAGCCCGAGCCCACCTCGACCGGCAACCGGCCGGCCACCGAGATCGACGCCGCCCGCTCGACCACGGCGTTGACGATCCCCAGGTCGGTCCGGTCGAGCGAGACGTCGCGCGACGCCTCGCGGAACCGCCTCGCCACGTCTTCCGGCATGTCCGGCGCCGGGGCGAAGGCCGCCAGCTCCAGCCGGTCTCCTCGGTAGAACCACAGACCCGTCGCTCTCGCGTCGAGGAACTTCCTGAGCGCCTCGACATGATCGCCGGTCGTTCGCCCGTTGGTTTCGGACATCGTTGCCTCGGCGACAGGGCGGCGTGGAGAGGGGGGGCGCCGCCGCCTTTCGGATGACCAGGGAGATGAGGGGGAAGCCGCGTTTGCAAAAGGTCCGGTCCGGCGCCGCGAGGCCTGTCTCCGCCGTTCGGCGCCGACCCAGGGTCTCAAAGGTCCGCTCCGGCCCGGTCCGAGCGACCAATCGACCGATCGACCCACTTACTTGATGCCGAGCAGCTCGACCTCGAAAATCAAGGTCGCATTGGGAGGAATGACTCCCCCGGCTCCTCGGGCGCCGTATCCTTCTTCCGGGGGGATCGTCAGCTTCCGAAGCCCGCCGACCTGCATGCCGGCCACCCCGACGTCCCAGCCCCGGATCACCTGACCGGCTCCCAGCGCGAAGGCGAACGGCTGGCCTCGATCCCGAGAACTATCAAATTTCGTACCGTCTTCGAGCGTCCCCACGTAATGCACCGACACGGTCTGACCCGCCTTGGCTTCCGGCCCGGTCCCCGGCGTCAGGTCTTCGATCTTCGTTGCGAAATCCGCCATCGCGGCCACCTGCCCCAAAATTCGAAACAAAGCGCAATGTTCGGCCCGATCGACGGACGATCCGGCCATCCTTGACCACGATCGTACGGCCAGAACGCCGGGCCAGCAACCGGAATCCCCTTTTTGATCGCGGCCGATCGTCCGACCGCCCCAACATTCTCCCGTCTCATCCGTTCCAGAATCGTGTGTCTGCGTCGTATCCTGGCCTGGCCCTTTTGATCATGTTCGGAACCAGTTGGACTCGCCCGGAGCGCCCCGCGATGCGTCAGAGTGTCCACGTCAGCGTCTCGACCCACGGCCACCGGCACCTGGCCTCGACCGGATCGCCCTGGGAGCCGAAGGTCGGCTACTCGCGGGCCGTCCGGATCGGCGCGACCATCGCCGTCACCGGGACGCTCGGCCTGGAGGCCGACGGCTCGCTCGCCCCCAATGCCGGGGCGCAGGCCCGCCGGGCGTTGGCGATCATCCTGGCCAGCATCGAGGCCCTCGGCGGCTCGGCCTCCGACGTGATCCGGACCCGGATCTACGTCACCAATCTCGACCACTGGCCCGAGATCGCCGAGGAGCACGCCGAGGTCTTCGCCGCCATCCGGCCGGCCACCACCATGGTCGAGGTCTCCCGCCTGATGACCCCCGAGGCCCTCGTCGAGATCGAGGCCGACGCCGTCGTCTCGGCCGAGCGCCCCTGAGCCGCCCTTCGCCGGCCACAAGCCTCTTCAAGACTGCAAACACTGATGGGATCGCCCCGCCCCGGCCGGGCGGTCCCGAGGGAGCACCGCCGGGCCGACCCCCGATCCGGCCCCGATCGTCCCACGACGGATTCCCCCGCGCCCCCGGCCTTCGGGCCTCCCCGCAAGGGAACTCCGGATCGATATGCGTCCCGCGTCACTCCGCCGATTCCCCGAGCAGTTCCCCCGGCGCCTCCCGGCCGGCCAGGCGGTACATGTAGGCCGCCAGGGCCCGGATCTGCCCCTCGTCGAAGGCCGAATCCCAGCCGGCCATCTGGGTGCCGGGCACCCCTTTGGCGATGACGGCGATCACCTGGTCGGGCTGGTCGCCGTGTTTCCAATCGTCGTCGGTCAGGTCGCCCGGCCCCGGCCCCGAAAGCCCCCGGGCGATCGGCCCGTCTCCCCGGCCCGAGTTGCCGTGGCAGGACGAGCACCGCGCCTCGAACAGCCGCTTCCCCTCGGCCACGGCCCCGCCGGACGCTCCTCCCCCTCCCCCCGCTCCCGGGGGCATCAACGACCGGCCCGCGATCGCCGCCACCACCAGGACCGCCACCACGGCCACGACGATCAGGAACCCTCGCCCACCCGTCGAGGAACCACCACCGCCCGGCATCGCATCGAGATCGTCGTCCACCGTCATCCCCCCTGGGATCGTCTCTGGCACGCCCGGGACCGTCCCGCCTGGCCAATGCGCCCGCAATGCTCGCCCGATCCCGGGATCGGACACAAGCCCAACCGAATCCATCAGAATACGGTCATAACGCTACTCCTCGGAGACGTCGTCCAGCAGGGTCAGGGCCACCACCTCATCGAGGCGGATCAGGACCCGCGCCCGGTTGCGGCGGACGCCGAGCCGGGCGGTGTCGACGACGTAGATCTCGCGGGTCGATCGGCCGTCGCGGAGGTCGTGCAGGTCGGCGTCGCGAAGGTCGAGGAAGGCGTCGTCGGCCTCGGCCAGGGTGCCGATGCAGACGAACGGCGAGGTCAGGTCCACGACGACCGGGCGGCCGAGGTAGTCGTCGAGCAAGGCGGAGCGGTCGGTCATGGCGCGGGTCCTTCGGGCGGTCGGGGGCGGTGGTCGGAGGGGTCGAGGTTCGGGGCAAGCGTCCGGCCCGTTCGGCCGGGCCGAGGCCCCTCGGAATCCCTGGGATGGCCCCTTCGGAATCGAAGGGGAGAAGCGGGCCCGGCTCGCCTTGACGGATTCTAAGGGGGAGGATAGGGTCCGGCCACCATGTCCAACCATATCTCCTCCATCGTCGTCGGCCTGGGCGTCGCCGTGTCCGCGTTACCGATCGTGGCCGTGGCCGGGCCCCCGCCCGTCCCCTCGGCCGCGCAATCGGCCTCGGACGACGGCATGCCGCCCGCCGACCTGGTGCCGGTCGAGGGATCGCTCGCGGCGCCTCCGTCGTCCCTGGCCTCGCCCGAGGGGGAGGCCACGGCACCGTCCCGGACGGTGCTCCTGATGAAAGACGGCCACGTCAAGATCCTCGATGGCCCGGCCACCGAGGACCGCGTGGACCATATTATCACGCTCGACATCGGCCAGATCCGGATCCCGAAGGCCCAGGTCGAGCAACGCTTCGGCTCGCTCCGCGAGGCGTACGAGTACCAGCGCGACCACCTGCCCGACCGCGACCCGGACGAGCACCTGCGCCTGGCCCGCTGGTGCCTGACCCACGGCATGCAGGCCGAGGCCGCCGAGCAGCTCAACGCCCTGCTCTCCTGGAGCCCCGACGACGTCACGGCCAAGAACATGCTCCGCAACCTCAGCATCGCGAGCCGCGACCAGGGGGCCCGAGACACCGGGGTGGTCCGCACCGGAGTCTATCCCGGCCGGGGCGGCAACGAGCCGAGGGAGCTGGACGTCTCGGTCCTCGGGCAGCTTCGGGCGTTCAGGGGGAGGATTCCGCCCCCGGTCGTCTTCGACCTGCCCGAGCCGCTCGCCGTGCGACGCTTCCAGGAGTACGGCCAGACGGTCCACCGGGTGCTCCAGGTCCGTTGCGCGAGCTGTCACGACGAATCCTCCGATCGCAACTTCCGGATCATCCGGGCCCGCGACCCGAAGGACCTGACCAATGCGATGCTCGTCCGGACGAACCTCGACGCCACGCTCGGCCTGATCGACCGGACGAATCCGGGGCACAGCCCGCTCCTGATCAACGCGATCATGCCGCACGGGCCGGACCAGAAGGCGATCCTCGCCAACCCGAACTCGCCCGAGTACCGGGCCATGTGGAGCTGGGTCGAATCGCTCCGACGCGACGCGACCCAGACGGCGCAGGCCGAGGCCCCCGCGCCCGACGCCCAGTTCGTGCCGGCCGCCGGATCGGCCCCGGCCGGATACCCGCAGCAAGGCTACGGCCCGGCCCCGGGCATGCAGGCCAACCCCGGATTCGGCGGCGGCTTCGCGGCGCAGCGGGGCGGCCCGGGACAACCCCAGCCGCCACAAAGCGCGGCGCAGGCCCCGGGCCCGTACCCGGTCGCGGGGGCGACGCCGTACCCGAACGCGATCAATCAGCAGATCCAGATGGATGCCGTCCACCCGTCGGCCCCGGAGGATCTGGACTTCCAGACCGTCTCGCCGCTGTTCGGCTCGCCCGACTCGGCGGCCTTGACGATCAACGGCCGGACGGTCCAGCCACCCTCGGCGACCCCGAACGTGCCGGCCCCCGGCACGATCGGCCCGGGGGCGATCCCGCCTCCTGGGAGCCTGCCGCCGGGCGGAGTGATGCCCCCGAACGCGGCCGGGAACCCGGGGATCGCGCCCCCTCCCGGGTTCGTGCTGCCGCCCGGGGCCACCATCCCCGGCACCACCAATGGCCCGGGGACGACCGGCCCGCCGGGGGCCCCTCGGCCGACGGCACCGCCCCCCGGGTCGGCCCCGGCACCGGCTTCCGGCATCGGGTCGGCACCGGCCCCGGCTCCGGACAAGAACGGGATCGTGACCATGCCCGACGGCTCGAAGATGATGCAACTGCCCGACGGCGAGCTGGTCCCGTTCATGGACAAGGCGGCCATCAACCAGGCGGAGGAGGCCCCCCGGGGCGACTCCTCCTTGCAAATCGACCCCGCCCTGCTCGAGCGCCTGCAGCGCCGGCGGATGGGCAACGCTCCCTGAGCCCTTGCCCCTTGCCCCCTTCGGCGGTGCCGAGGGGGCCTCGACCCGACGTTTCAAAAGGGGCCTGCCCTCCGACTCGACCTCGGAAGGCAGGCCCCTTGTTTTATTCTCACATCAACACTTAGGAACGCCCCGCCGATCGGGCACAGGGCGTCGGGGGACGGAGCCCCCTTCCTGCGGGAATTCCCGCACCCCCGCTCCGGATTCTCTTGCAGGAGGGGGCTCCGTCCCCGATCCGGATCTCCGCGAAGGAGGGGGCCCTGCCCTCGATCGGGATTCCTCGACCGGGGGGAAACCGCCCTAGCCGAGGACGAGGCGGGAGATGACGGCCCCGGCCGCTCCTGCCGAGGCGAGGGCGACGACGCGGAGGCGTCGGGTGTAGTAGCCCCGGGTCGCCTCGTCGAGCCGGATGTAGAGGGCGAGGATCGCCAGGCAGGAGAGGGCGAAGCCGCCCACGCCGCCGAGGATCGTCAGGCGACGGGCCCCGACCTCGCGCCGGTAGGCGTTGAGGAACGCCTCGCGATGGTCGGGGGAGAGCTCGGCCCGCACGGCGGCGACGTAGAGGACCCGGGGCAAGGTGGACGCCCCCGGGTCGTCGGCCAGGTGGAGGCCGAGCCGGTCGAGGTCGAGCGCGATCGGCTCGACGTGGTGGTCGAGGGTCAACGCCTCGACCAGCTCGCCGGGCAAGGGCCAGCCCTCGGGGATCTCGGGGGAAAGCCACTCGGCCAACGTCTGTTCGAGCAGGGTCCGGGCGTCGCCCAGGGCGCGCTCCTCGCTGTACGAGCGGCGCCCCTTGGCCACGACCGGGCCGCCGTCGTCCTCGAAGTCGCCCCGGGGCGTGACGGCCCCCTCGGAGACGTCGGCAAACCAGGGGGGCTGCGACGCCGGCCGCGCGTCGGCGTCGAGGTCGGCGCCGAGGGCGGTCCGGTCGGCCGAGGCCGGCAGTCCCGCGGCGAGGCCGAGGGCCAGGGCAATGCTCAGGGCGATCCGGTTCATCGTGAGACGGTCCTTGCCTGCGCCGGGAGGCGAGGGTCGACGGTCGGTTGCCCCACGGCATCGCGTCGGCTCGCCCCGGCCAAGAGGGCGGGAGCGGCCCGCCCAAGACTGGTGATCATTCGCTCAGAAGGGAATTCGCTCTCGGACGGCCAAGCTTGAGGACAATCGGCCGAATCGTGTCGGGATCGGCGCCGGGATCGGCGGGGGTCAGGCCCCTCGGGCCGGCGCGAACCGGGGGTCTCGGGCGCCTCGGCTGCGGGGGCTGACCAGTTGCAGGACGACGGCGATGAGCACGAGCGAGCCGACCCCCATCGCGACCGGGGCCGGGATGAACTGCGCGCCGACGAGGCCGAGCAGGGCCGTCCAGAGGACCGGCCAGACGCGGAAGCGCCGGGAGCGGTTGCGGGCGACCAGGGCCGACCAGGGTCCGATCGCGAAGACCAGGCCGAAGTAGAACAGGGGGCCGACGGTCGCCACCCGGTGCGTCCCCAGGCCGGTCACGCCGGACCAGAGGTTGACCGGGTCGTTGCCGGCGAAGGCCACGAATTCGCCGGGCAGCTCGACGTTGGTCCAGTCGAGCGTGGTCATCAGGACGGCGCCGACGGCCATGCCGATGGCCCCGAGGGTGAAGCGGCGGGTGGCCGAGTCGATCGACCGGCCTTCCCAGAACTTCGTCGGGACCAGGAGGCTCCAGGCCCCCAGCAAGGAGGCCCCGGCGAGCACCCCGATCTGGCCGGCCACGGTCGGCCCGGGCCGGCCGTCGTACATGATCGTGACCAGCGGGATCGCCAGCAGGAGGCAGAGCGGCGCGGAGACGAGCATCGAGGTGGCGGCCTCGGCCACCCGGATCCGGGGGCTCGGCAGCGGGGGAGGCGCGTTCGGGGTCGGGGTCGTGTGCCGACGGCTCACGGCGGGGTTCGATCGCGCCGGTCGGGAGCGAGACGATCCGGGCGAGAGCAACCGGGCGGCCGGGGCCGGCGTCCGTCTCGCCTGGCGGCCGAACCGGGGGCGGAACCAGCCCCGGCCGCGGAGGGGGCGCGGGGGCATCGTGTTCGGGCCGATGTAGAGGACCGAGTCCTCCTCGCCGATGTGAAGGACGTCCTCCTGCTCGCGGTCGGTTTTCGGGTCGGGCGCGGGGGGGGCGACCGGCTCGGCCGCGGGGATCGGCCCGGCGGGGCTCGACTTCCCCTCGCCGATGAAGCGCATGTCGGGGGCCTTCGGCGCGTCCTCGGGGACGAGCAAGGCGACGGCGTCCTGGGGGCGTCGGGTCGGGTCTTTGGCCAGGGCCCGGGTGACGATCGACCGGTACGGCTCGGGCAAGGGGGAGAGGTCGGGCCGCGAGGTCAGGTGCTTCATCAGGACCTCGTGCGGCGTCTCCCCCTCGAACGGGACGCGGCCGGTGAGCATCTCGAAGATGATGATGCCGATGGCGTAGATGTCGATCGGCTTCTGGTACTTGCCGGTCGAGATCTCGGGGGCCATGTAGTGGCAGGTGCCGACGCTGGCCGAGTGGCCGGCCTCGGCGCTGTTGGCGATGAACTTCGAGAGGCCGTAGTCGCCGATCTTCACGACCCCCTCTTCCAGGAAGAGGTTGGCCGGCTTGAGGTCGCGGTGGACGATGCCGTGGTCGTGCAGGTAGGAGACGCCGTCGACCAAGCCCTTGAGCCACATGCGGGCCTCGTGGATGGGCAGGCCGTCGGGGTGCTCTTCGAGGATCTGGGCGAGGCTCGGGCCGGGGACGTACTCCATGACGACGAAGGTGTCGCCCTCGTCGGTCGTCTTCATGTCGAAGATGGTGATCAGGTGGGGGCTCTTGAGGTTCATGCACTGCTGGACGCCGCGTTTCTCGATCTCGACGTTGCGCAGCAGGAGCTTCAGGGCGACGTCCTTGCCGGCGTCGGAGACGGCGTAGTAGACCTCGCCGAAGCCGCCTCGGCCGATGGCCCGCTTGATGGTGTAGCCGTCGAGCGGCCGGTCGCCCGAGCCGAAGAAGTAGCGTTCGCTCAGCCGGCCGTTCGATTGGGGGGAGCGATCGCGGTCGGTCATCGGGGGGTGCTCCGCGGCGAAGGGCGCCGACCCGTCGGCAATCGGCCGGGGGGCGTAGGCCGGCGTGTGGGCGATCGTCTCGGCCAGCGGCTCGCCGGATTTGGGTCGGGCCAGGGGGTTCATCGGGAAGAGACTCCGTCGGCGAGAGTTCGGGTCGGGCTCAGCCGGTCGTGGTCGCGGTCGCGGTCGCGATGCAAGGGGCTCGGGCTTCGGGGCGATCGGGGGGGGCCCCATCATCGAGTCGGACTCCCAGGATACCGTATGAATCAGACACGAGTCGCGGGCCGGGGTTCAAGGGGTTCGAGGCTGAAGGAGAACCCCTCGCCCTTGACGGCGGAGGTCAGGGTCAGGGGGGCCCGCGAGAGGGCCGGGGCGCCGTCGACCTCGAAGCTGCCGGGGCATCGGCACCAGAGGGTGTCGGCCTGGCGGAAGAGGACGATCGGCTGGTCGAGCTTCGGGGCCGCGATGTGGCACTGGCGGGTCGGCCCGATCAGGCAGGACTGGGCCATGAGCAGGACGCCGTCGATGGCCGTCGGCGGGCGATGGCGGCTCATCAGGCGCAGGGTCGCGGTCGCGCTGACGGGGCTCGGGCGCCGGAATTCGAGCTCGACGTTGGCGCCGAGGCGGATCAGGTCGCCGTCCCGCAAGGGGGCCGAGTCGATCGCCCGGCCGTTGACGAAGGTCGGCTGCAGGGCCCGCAGGGTGTAGTGCTCGCCGTCGCGGGCGATGACGGCATGGCGGCGGGCCAGGTCGGCCAGCAAGGGGAGGTCGGCGGTGCTGTCGGGCCCGGCGCGGCCGATCGTGATCTCGTCGTCGAGGCAGACGAGGTAGCCGCCGATCACGTCGGCCCAGAGCAGGACCCGGCCATGCGGCCCCCCGTATTTCGAGGGGGGGCGGTCGGTTTGGGGAGCGGGAGCGGGATCGGGGACCGCGGGAGCGGGGGCCGGATCGGCCAGGGTGCGGTCGTCGAGGAAGCGGATCTCGGCCGTCCGGGGCCCGTGGCCCGCCGCGGAGCGCTGGGGCAGGGTCGGCACGCGGGGGCCGATGGCGCCGATCTGCTGCCAGGCCCGGCCGCGCGCCTGGCGGGCGGCGGGATGGTCGGGGACGGTCTGGAGCAGGTCCTCGGCGGCGGCGAGGATCGCCGGCCACTGGTCGGGGGTCTCGGCCAGGGTCCGGTAGAAGCGGTCGGCCTTGGTCGAGGCGGCCTGCTGGCGGGCTTCCAGCTCGCGACGGTAGGCGCCGAGGGCGTTGCCGGCGTCATTACCGGCGAGGTGCGCGGCGCGGTCGATCAGCTCGAAGGCCAGGCCGAACTCGCCGCGGCGGGCCTCGGCCCGGGCCACCTTCCAGGCCTCGGCGGCCTCCCGGAGCCGTCGGAGGGCCGGGCTGCTGAGCTTGCGGTCGGCCAGCGACTCGACCCGCTCGACGACCCGGTCGGGGGCCCCGGAGGCCAGGTCGGTCCGGAGGTCGTCGGCCGCGCGATCGGCGAGCGTCGACCGGCAGGAGGCGAGCAGGTCGGGGGCCGCGCCGAAGGACTCGGCCGTGTCGAGGTCGCTCAGGGCGCCGTCGAGGTCGTCGGCCCTGGCGCGTCGGGAGGCGCGCTGGACCAGCTCCTTGGCCCACTTGCCGCGGAGGACGACGGCCTGCCGGTACTCGGCCACGTCGGCCCGGGAGGCCAGCGCGAGCGCCTCGTCGAGCCGCCCGGCCCGGGCCGACTCCTCCGCCTGCTTCAAGACGACTCGCCAATGTCCCAACATGGTGGAGTTGCCGCCCTGGTTGACGTTGCCCATGGGGGTGTCCTGTTCGCCTGCCCCTGCCCTTGCCGCCGACTCGTTGCCGGGCCGGGCCCGGCCCGTCGCAACCGATCCCGAGTCAGTCCAGGTCATTCGTGGTGTGGTGTTGCGATGCCGTCCGATGCGAAGCGATGCGATGGTCTGGATCAAACATGGTCGGCGGGCCGGCTCGGGGCGAGGCATGATGGCCTCGATCGTTGCGTCGGCCGGTTGGCAGTGCGGCTCGAACGGCCCGCGATCCGTTTCGCCCGGCTTGCACGACGGACGGGACGGGACGGGAGAATCCGGGGGGATCGGGGACCGTTGCCGAGCGGGAGTCCCGGGCGACGCTCGCCCCGGATCGGGTCGCATTTGCGTGGCGACGGCCCGGGCCTCCTCGGGAAGCTATTCGTCGGGCAGGCCGATCAATTGGGAGGAATACCGCCGATTCTCGGAGGGGGCGGGACCGGGGCAGGCCCCGGGCCAGGCCGATCCGCCAACGGCGGAAGCCCGAACCCGCGTCGTCCCGGAAGGTTCCGGAGCCGACGCGGGCCGGGCCATTGCGATCGCCGAAGGAGGGCCGACCCGGGCGTTTGCAGCTCGGGTCGGCGAGAGCGAGCGGTCAGACCGTCCGGAGGCCGGTCATCAGGTGGCCGGGGTCGGCTCGGGGGCCGGGGAGAGGTTCAGGCCTTCCAGGGCCGACTCGACCTCGGAGGAGATGTCGCGGTCCGGGGCGACCTCGACCTTCACCCCCTGCTCGATGTAACGCCCTTCCAGCTCGGCCTTTCGGGCCATGACTTCGAGCTGCTTGTCCAGGTCGGCGATCGTCTTCTTGGCCTGGGACAGGGGGGTCGTGTCGAAGGTGAATTCGTTGCTCGCCTGCTCGGCCTTGATCTGGGCCAGGCGGCTCTCGATGGCCTCGATCTTGACCATCAGGTCCTTCTTCTGGGCGGTCATCTCGTCGAGGGCCCGCTGGATGGCGAAGGTCCGCTCGACCTTGGCCTTGAGCGTCTGCTCGAGGCTGTCGACCGTCTCCTGGGTCCGGTTGAACGTGTCGAGGCGGCGGGCCAGGTCGGCCTTGACCTCCTCGGCGGTGTAGGTGACGCCGCTGGTCAGCTGCAGGCGGCCCTTGTCGAGCCCCTCCTTCAGGGCGAGCATCTCCTTGCCCTGGGTCTGGAGGTTGGCCTTGGCCACCTGAATCTCCTGCTTCAGGGCGTCGACCTCGACCTGGGCACGGGCCAGGGACTCGATGCTCTCCATGATCGCCGGCTCGAGCGCGGCGACCTGCTGGCGGGCCTCGTCAATCTTGTACTCGATGGGCACCTGCGACTGGGCCAGCGCCCGGGCCTGTTCGACGGCCGTCCGGGCATGATATTTCGCCGAGGTCCCGAATAGGAGCCCCAGCACCGCCACGCCCAGGCCAGCCCCGACGACTGCCTTCTTGACCGTCTTGCACATCTTCGATACTCCTCGTAGATTCCCGAATCTTCGCTTCGGCGTTCGCTCAATGTCGAGTGGTTCGGCCGCTTCGATGGACCCGGGTGCTGCCGGCGATTGGCCGGCGTCGTCCGGTTCCCGGAGTCGGCCGCTCTAACAGGAATTCGGACCTCGGCGCCGATTATTCGGGAAATCCGCGCCGGAGCCACCCGATTGGGTCCGAGGGGCGGGTGATTGCCCCCTCTTCGTGCCGGGGGATGCGGCGATCGCCCTGGCCTGGCCGAGGCGGGCCGGCCGTCGGGGGCCGGGGCCGGTTTCGTGTCGCCGCTTGTGTTTTCCCCCGCAGACGAAATCGGGTGCCGGCGGTGGCCCCTTCCTACTTGTCTTCGGAGAGGTCCGATCGATAAATTCAGGAACTGGGGATGCGACCCGCTTGCACGATAGGCATTGCGGGCGTATCTCCTTGATCATGGCCATTCTCGCCGGCGAAACGCGGTCATCACGATCGCGAGACGACGGCCGACGGGTTCGGGGACGGGATCGGGCGCACCGCCTCCCCTTTCTGTAGTTCTTTTTGGTCGAGACGGGACAGGACAGGGCACTCGGGCAAGGCCGAGCGGGGCATCCTCCGTGGCGATCGGGTTGCGTAAGCCGGGACCGTTGAGGGACACCACATGAAATCATTGAGCAGCGCGTTGGTGATCGTCATGGGCGGAGCGATCCTCGCCCCGGCGGGATCGGCCGCGGCCGTCCCGTCGAGCGATGACGATCGCCTTGCCGTCCGGGCGGCGATGGAGGCGTTCGTCTCGGCCTTCAATGCCGCCGACCCGAAGGCCATTGCTTCCCAATGGACCGAGCAGGGAGAGTACATCGACGAGCAAGGGGCGGCGATTCGGGGCCGAGAGGCGCTGGAGGAGGGGTTCACCGCCTTCTTCGAGGCCGCCCCCCGGGCCAGGGCGGAGCTCCATCCCGAGGCGTTGCGGTTCCTCTCCCGGGACCTCGCCGTGGACGAGGGGCGGGTGACGATCCGGTTCGAGGACGCTCGCGGCTCGACCCGGGCGTTCTACCGCGCCTTGCTCGCCCGGGACGGCGACCGGTGGCTCCTGGCGTCGCTCCAGGAGACGACCGACACCGGGCCGTCGCTCGAGGAGCTCGACTGGCTGGTCGGGCAGTGGAAGTCGACCGATCCGGGTGGGGCGGAGGTCGCGACCCGATACTCCTGGAACGAGAGCAAGACGTTCCTGATCGGCCATTTCACGATCGAATTCGACGAGCGCATCCTGGACGGCGTGCAGGTCATCGGGATTGACCCGGCGACCGGCGGCATCCGCTCCTGGACCTTCGAGGCGGAAGGCGGGATCGGCGAGGCCGACTGGCAGCAGGACGACCAGAAGCACTGGACCTTCGTCACCGAGGCGACCCTGGCCGACGGGTCGAGCGTGACCGCGACCAACATCCTCCGGCGCGTCGACGACGACACCTTCACGCTCCAATCGACCGGCCGCGCGATCGGCGAGGAGGCGCTGCCCGACATGCCGCCGGTCAGGGTTTCCCGGGTGACCGCGGCGCCTTGATCCGCCGACCGTTGCGATCCGCCCCTTCAGACCGTTTCGACGCCGACACACCTCATCGAACCACCAACCGGGAACGGGCCATCATGAGACGCTTCATCTCCACGCTCTGGGTGACGGTGTTCTGCCTGATCTTCATCACGGCCGAGGTCCATGCCCAGCGCGGCCGAGGTGGCGGAGGGATGCGCGGCGGCGGCGGAGGGATGCGCGGCGGCGGCGGGTTCAGCGGCGGCGGCGGCGGCATGTCCCGAGGCGGCGGCGGGTTCAGCGGCGGCGGCGGCGGCATGTCCCGAGGCGGCGGCGGGTTCAGCGGCGGCGGCATGCCCGGCGGGATGTCCTCGCGGGGCGGCATGCCCCAGCGGGGCGGGTTCGGCGGCGGCCTGCCGACCGCCAGCCCATCGGTCAGCCGGGGGACGGCCGCGGCCGGGCCGTTCGGCGGGTCGGGCACGGGCCAGGTGACTTCCCGCGGCACGACCGGCGCCAGGGGCGGGCAGTTCCAGGCCGGCTCCGGCTCGGGCAGCTACACCACGAACCGGGGCGGCACGATCGATTACGGCGGCGCCGGCGCGGGAGGCACGGGACCCGGCGGCGTCTCGGCGGGGCGGGGCGTCTACGGCCTACAGGGCACCACGGCCGGCGGGCGCGAGTACACCAATTACGGCCGGGTCGGCGGCGTGTCCGGCCCCGGCGGGAACACGCTCGCCGGCCGCTCCAGCGTCGGCTCGGTGACGGGAGAACGGGGGACCGCGTACGGGGCCTCGCGGGGCGTGGCCGGCGTCGGCGCCGAAGGGGCGTTCGGCGGGACGAGGCGAGCCGGTGTCGCTTCCGGAGAACAGGGCCTCGTCGCCTCAGGAAGTCGGGCCGGCTTCGCGACCGGGGCCGAGGGAGTGGTCGCGGGGGGCACCCGAAGAGGCATCGCGGCGGGGGAATACGGGGGCGTTGCCGGATCCAGAGGGACCTTCTACGCCTCGTCGAGCGACCTGGCGGCCCGGGGCGATTACGCGAGGCGAGCCTACGTCGGCACCCCTTACTTCGGGCGGGCCTGGATCGGCGGGTACCCCTCCGCCTGGATTGCCCCGGCCGCCTGGACCACCGCGGCCATGCTCGACTGGGCGACCCTCTCGACCTACTGCGGCTATCCGGCCCAGGGGGTTTACTACGACTACGGCAGCAACGTCGTGGCTCAGGACGACTCGATGTACATCGACGGGAACCCGGCCGGCACGACCGAGCAGTATGCCGAGCAGGCGACCGAACTGGCCGCCAGGGGGGCCGCGACCGAGGTCGATCCGAACGGCGATTGGCAACTGATCGGCGTCTTCGGGATCGTGCCGCCGGACGAAGGCCAGCCGAACGAGTATTTTCAGATCTTGATCAATCCCCAGGGGATCCTCCGGGGCAACTACTACAACTCGACCGACGACTCGGTGATCCCGATCGCCGGGGCGGCCAGCGGGACCACCTACCAGGCGGCCTGGATGATCGGCGACCAGACCGTGCCGGTCTTCGAGGTCGGCATCGCGAACCTGACCCGGGACGAGACCACCATGCTCATCCACGATCAGCAGGGCGAACCGATCCAGGTCATGCTGGCCCGCATGCCCTCGCCGCCGCCCGACGGCGCCCCGCAAGGCGGAGGCGGCCCGGCCACCGCCCCTTGAGCGTCCCGCCGAGGGGGCAGCAGAGCGATGGCGCGATCCCGCCTCGCCGACAACGACCCGCGGAATCGTCCCCGGCTCGCGTGGAGTCGGGCGGCCGCAGTTCCGGACGAGGCGGCCCGCCGCGGGGCCGTCCTTGCTCGACGTGAATGGTGCAACCCGCGACCGGGACGGGTGAGGCGAGTGACCTCAGGGACCTGACCGGCCCGTATTCAAGAGAACCGAGAATCGAAAATGAGAACCTCTTCGGGCATCCTTGCGTTTGTGGGACCGATGGTCCTGATCCTCGCCTCGCAGGCCCACGCCCAGTACGGGCCGTACGGTTGGGGCGGATGGGGGTCGACCACGGTCGGAGGCGACCGGGCCCGAGGCATGGGCGCCTACGCCGCCGGCGCGGGCGTCTACAACGAGCAGACCGCCGAGGCCCGGGCGATCAACACCCAGACGAACATGCAGCTCAACGAATACCTCTATGAGTCCGAGCAGATTCATGAGCAGCAATACTATCAGAAGATGGCCGGGCGCGAGGCCCGGACCCGGGAGGCCGGCCGCGAGATCCAGGACCGGCACCTGAACAACCCGACCCCGGCCGACATCACGAGCGGCGACGCGATGAACGCGCTGTATCGCTGGCTCTCGAACCCGAAGATCCCCCACGACTTCCTGACCAGCGCCGGGGCAGACCTCACGATCAGCGGCGACGACGTGCGGAAGATCCCCCTGAACTCGGCCGCCCAGGGGGTCGTGGTCTCCATCGCCCGGCTGGCGGGCGAGGACCAGTGGCCGGGGGTGCTCCGGGGCGAGCCGTTCGACTCGCTCCGCGAACGCTACGCGGCCCTGATCGAGGGGGTCCGCGAGCGTCCCGACGGGGAACCGGTCCCGGACGAGACGTTCGACCAGGCCATCGCCCTGCTCGAACGGATGCGGTCGGCGGCCAAGGCCCAGCTCAAAGGGGCCGACTACGCCGCCGCGGAACGCTACCTGAAAGGGCACGTCGGCCTGCTCCAGATGACCCGCAAGCTCGACTTCCGGGACCAACTGGAGCGTGCCCGGGAGGTGAAGGAAGTCCCGCTGACCAACGCGATCTCCTTCCTGCAAGTGCACAACCTCCAGTTCGGCAAGGCCGAAGGGCCGGAGGAGCAGGCACTCTACCTCAACTCCCTCTACCCGAAACTGGCCGAGATGCGCAATCGGGTGCTCGCCATGGCCGGCGGCCCCCCTCCGAGCCCCCAGCCCGACCCCTCGAAGGGTGCCCCCACGGCGATCTTCGACGAGATGCCATGGGATCAGGTGGTCGGCCGGCGGCCCCAGCCGTCCCGGTAAGCGACGTGCTCGGAGACTCCGTGACTCGGCGGTTCGCCCCCCGCACTGCGCGGGCCGCGGCGACCGCCGAGAGAGGTTCCGGACACGACCCCCTCACGGGGCCATCGGGAACTGGACCCCCTGGGCCAGCGGCAACGACGAGCCGGAATTGATCGTGCAGGTCTGGCGGCGCATGTAGGCTTTCCAGGAGTCGGAGCCGGCCTCGCGGCCGCCGCCGGTGGCCTTCTCGCCGCCGAAGGCCCCGCCGATCTCGGCGCCCGAGGTGCCGATGTTGACGTTGGCGATGCCGCAATCGGACCCTTCGGCCGAGAGGAACCGCTCGGCCTCGCGCAGGTCGTCGGTGAAGATGGCCGACGAGAGCCCCTCGTCGACGGCGTTGTGCAGGGCGATCGCCTCGTCGAGATCCGCGTAGGTCATCACGTAGAGGATCGGGGCGAAGGTCTCCTGGCGGGCGATCGGCAGGTCGCCCCGGGCCCGGATCAAGGTCGGCTCGACGAAGAAGCCGGGGCGATCGACGCGGCGGCCGCCGCAGACGACCTCGCCCCCCTGGCCTTTCGCGGCCTCGACGGCGGCGAGCATGGCCTCGACGGCCGATTCGCTGATGAGCGGCCCGACCAAGGTCCCCTCATCCCAGGGGTTGCCGATCGGGAAACTCCGGTAGGCCGAGGCCAGGCGATCGACGAAGCCGTCGGCGATCGATTCGTGGATGATCAGACGCCTGAGGGTCGTGCAGCGCTGGCCGGCCGTGCCGACGGCGGCGAAGGCGACGGCCCGCAGCGCCAGGTCGAGGTTCGCCCGGGGGGTGACGATGATCGCGTTGTTGCCGCCCAGTTCCAGCAGGCTCCGGCCCAGTCGGGCGGCGACCTTCGGCGCGATCGCCTTGCCCATCGCCACGCTGCCGGTGGCCGAGACGAGGGGCAGGCGACCGTCGTCGGCCATCCGGGCGCCCAGCTCGGCCCCGCCGATCGCCAGGTTGAACACCCGCTCATACTCGGTTTTGCTCATGACTTGATCGACCAAGCGTTGCACGGCGAGGCTGGTCAAGGGGGCCTGCGGCGAGGGCTTCCAGACCATGCTGTCGCCGCAGACGGCCGCGACCATCGCGTTCCAGGCCCAGACGGCGACCGGGAAGTTGAACGCGGTGATGATGCCGACCGGGCCGAGCGGCAGCCACTGCTCGAACATCCGGTGCTCGGGGCGTTCGGTGGCGATGGTCAGGCCGTAGAGCTGGCGGGAGAGGCCGACGGCGAAGTCGGCCATGTCGATCATCTCCTGCACCTCGCCCAGGCCTTCGGACCGGACCTTGCCGACCTCAAGGCTGACCAGGAGGCCGAGATCCTCCTTGTGCTCGCGCAGGGCGTTGCCGATCTGCCGGATGACCTCGCCGCGATGCGGGGGCGGAACGGCCCGCCAGCGTCGGAAGGCGTCGATCGCTCGATCGACGGCGGCATCGTAATCGGCGACCGAGGCGGCGACGACCGAGGCGATCGGCGAGCCGGTGCTCGGGTTGATCGAGGTGACGACCTCTCCCCCCGGTTGATCGATCCGGGAGCCGGCGAAGGCGCCGGGGTGGCCGTCGTGGATGCCGAGCCGTCGCAAAAGGTCGTCGATCATGGCGGGGTGCTCCATTCGCTGTCGGGTCATCCGGGCCGAGGGGGTGCAACACGCGAGCGACCGACCACCCTCTCGGCTCAGGGGGTCGCGTCGCCGAACAGGTCGAGCAAGGTCAGGGAGAAGCCGGGGAGCAGGTCGCCGCCGTCGATCGCCTCGCCGAGGGATCGGATCGTCACCGAGGCGGGAGAGGTGAACACATAGACGCGGTTGACTCCCGGGACGACGAGCCAGACCTGTCGGCTGCCGGCCCGGAAGTAGTCCTCGACGGCGCGGAGGTCGTCGGCCGTCCTGTTGCTCGGGCTGATGACCTCGATGGCCAGATCGGGCACGACCTCCCAGGCGGCGGATCGGGGAACGGGTCGCGTACGGGGCCAGCGATCGAAGGAAACGAAGGCCAGGTCGGGACGCCGATCGAGCCGTCGCTCGGCATCGAGTCGGAACAGTAATTCACTGGCCACGCGGCCCTGCTCGACCACCTGGGGGCTGGTGACCAGGCCGCGAAACAGGACGGAGGCAACCCAGGCTTCGAACGCTCCCATCGGCGGCTTCTCCACAATTTGCTCGTCGATCACCTCGTAGAGTCCTTCCGGCTCGTCTCGCAAGGGATCGGCCTCGGCCGTCGAGGGGATCTGGGCCGTGGTCTCGGCGACGGTCGCCATGGTCGGGCTCCTTTTGGGGGGGACAGGAAACGGAGCGGTCGGATGTGACGAACCGGGCAAAGGGAGGGCGGAAGACGGCGCCCCGGTGCGGGGCCGATCGCGCGGCCCCTGCCGAAGGGATTGTAACCGAATCGGCCTCGGATTGAGGCGGGTGGTCCGAGCCGATCGGGTGCGATACACTCGATCGTGGGTCATCCGGTCGAGGACGCACACGCCGCCTTCGCTGGCCATCGAGGAAAAAGACCGCCATGCCGACGACCGCCCCGGTCTCCCCTTCCGCCGAGCCGCCGATGCAGCCGATCACCGTGGCGATGTTCCGCGAAATGGTGCGATCGGGGATCGTCGGCGAGAAGGAACCGGTCTACCTCTGGAAAGGGAGGCTCGCCCGACGCAAGGCCCCGAACCGCCCGCACTCGATCGCCGTCGATCGCTCGCGGCGAGCCCTGGAATCGGTCATCCCGCCGGGATTCCACGCCCAGCAGGGACAAGCCGTGGCCATGCGCACCGAGCACAGCACGCCCGAGCCCGACCTGGCCGTCCTGCGCGGTCGACCGGACGATTTCCCCAATGACTTCCCGACGACGGCTGATCTGTCCCTGGTGGTCGAGGTCGCCGATTCATCGATCGCGCCGGACCGGGACCAGGCCGGCGACTTCGCCCGGGAAGGGATCCCCGCGTACTGGATCGTCGATCTGAAGGGCCGGCGGATCGAGGCGCATGACTCGCCGGACCACGGAACGTACCAACGAACATCGACATTTTCCGAATCAAACGACATTCCCGTCGTCATCGACGGCCGGGAGGTCGGGCGCCTTCGCGTCCTCGACCTCTTGCCTCCCCGTTGATCGCACGCCACCCGAAGTCAAACCCGCCCGACGGACCACCATCGAAACCGGAGCCGGAGTTTCATGCGACCGATCGCGACCGCCGCGGCCCTCGTCCTGGGGGTGCTCCTCGCACCGGGGGCCGGCATGGCCCAGGACCTCGTCGCCGAGACCGACCCGAAGACGCCCGAGGAGCAGCGGGACGCCTTCCGATTGCCCCCGGGCTTCGAAATCCAGCTCGTCGCGTCGGAGCCGGACATCTACAAGCCCATGAACCTCGCCTTCGACGAGCGAGGGCGGCTCTGGGTCACCTCGTCGATTGAATATCCGTTCCCGCCCGAGGACGGCAAGCCCGGCCGCGACCGCGTGACGATCCTCGGCGACTTCGGCCCCGACGGCCGGGCGCGGTCGGTGACGCAGTTCGCCGAGGACCTGACCATCCCGATCGGCCTCCTGCCGCTGTCGTCGGATGAGGCGCTGGTGCACAGCATCCCGCACATCCTCCGCCTGACCGACACCGACGGCGACGGCAAGGCCGACGAGCGAAACGTGGTCTTGCGCGAGTATGGGTTCCAGGACACGCACGGCATGACCAACGCGTTCACCCTCGGGTTCGACGGCTGGATTTATGCCTGCCACGGCTTCTCGAACACCTCGACCGTCGAGGCGAAGGACGGCGAGGAGATCACGATGCAGTCGGGCAACACCTACCGCTTCCGGCCCGACGGCTCGGCGATCGAGCAATGGACCTGGGGCCAGGTCAACCCGTTCGGCCTGGCGCTCGACCCGCTCGGGAACCTCTGGTCGTGCGACTGCCACACCCTGCCGATCTACCAATTGTTGCGGGGGGCCTACTACCCGAGCTTCGGCAAGCCGCACGACGGCCTCGGCTTCGGTCCGGCGGTGATGGAGCACCTGCACGGCTCGACCGGCATCGCGGGGATCTCGTACTACGAGGCCGACCACTTCCCCGACGAGTGGCGGGGGACGGTCTTCATCGGGAACCCGGTGACGGCCCGGGTCAACCACGACCGGATCGCCTGGGACGGCTCCAGCCCGACGGCGATCGAGCAGCCGGACTTCATCGTCAGCGACGACCCGTGGTTCCGCCCGGTCGACATCGAGCTCGGCCCGGACGGGGCGCTCTATATTGCCGACTTCTACAACCGGATCATCGGCCATTATGAAGTGCCGTTGACCCATCCCGGCCGCGACCGCGACCGGGGACGCATCTGGCGCGTCGTCTATGTGGGCGAGGACGGATCGAACCCGCCGCCGACCATGCCCCGCGCCGACTGGGGGGCCGCGAGCGTGGCCGAATTGATCGACGACCTGAGTCATCCGAATCTCGCCGTCCGGTTGCGGGCGACCGACGAACTGGCCGATCGGCCCGAAGGGGAGGCGATCGTCCCGGCCTTGATCGCGGCGTCGGGCGACGACGCATCGGCCGAGAGCCGTGTCCATGCCCTGTGGGCGCTCGACCGCCGGGGGGCCTTGCCGAACGACCGGCTCGCAAACACCCTGGACGACGACGACCGCGCCGTCCGGACGCACGCCGTCAAGATTTTGGCCGAGCGGTCGGGGTGGGATGACCAGCAGCGCCTCGCGGTGCAGGAACGCCTGGGGGATGCCGATCCGTTCGTCCGGCGCGCCGCGGCCGACGCGATGGGGCGGCATCCGGACCCCTCGCAGATCCCGCTCCTGCTCGACGCCTGGAGCGCGGCCGATCCGGCCGATACGCACCTGGTCCACGTCGTGCGGATGGCCCTGCGGGATCAGCTCCGATCGGCCGACGCCTGGGCGAACCTGCCTGATTCGATGACGGAGGACGACCGATCGAAGATTGCCGACATGAGCCTGGGAGTCCCCACGACCGAGGCGGCGGCGTTCCTGCTCGATCACCTGCGGGCGAACGCGGAGGCGATCGGCGGCGATGCACCACGGTTCGTCGAGCACGTCGCCCGGTTCGGCGATGACTCGTCGCAGGGGGACGCGAGGGAGTTCTCCCGATCGGCCTCGGAGGGGGACCTGCGCCGGGGGCTCGACCTGCTTCGGGCGCTGCACCGGGGGGTCCAGGCGCGGGGCGATCGGCTCGACGAGGCCTCGCGATCGTGGGCGGAGGAGGTGGCCGGGGCCTTGCTGGCATCGGACGAGGACCGCGACCGGCTCGACGGGATCGAGCTGACGGGGACGCTCCGGCTCGACTCGAAGGCCGAGACGCTCGACGCGATGCTGCTCGACCCGGCCACCGCCGAACCGCTCCGGCTGGCGGCGATCGATGCTCGCGCGGCGATTGATGCGGCCGGGGCGGTCGGGCCGTTGGCGTCGCTGCTCGGGTCGGCGGACGAGGCCCCTTCGATCCGAGACCGGGCCGCCGAGGCCCTGGGGCGGCTCGGACGTCCCGAGGCGAGCGAGGCGCTGCTGGAGGTCCTGGCGATCGCGCCGAGCCGCCTGCAACGGACGATCGCCGTCACCCTGTCGGGCACCCGAGACGGGGCCGAGGCGTTGCTGACGAGCGTCGAGGAAGGCCGGGCGCCGGCCGAGTTGCTGCGCGAGCCCCCGGTGCAGATCCGGATGACGAATGCGGGGGTCGAGTCGATGGCGAGCCGGATCGAGGCCCTCACCGCCGACTTGGCGCCGGCCGACGAGGGGCTCAGGCAGTTCATCGATGAACGATTGGAACGGTTCGCATCTTTGGAATCGAGACCCGATGCCGAGGCCGGACGCGCGGTCTTCACCGAGTACTGCGCGGGGTGCCACAAGGTCGGGGGCGACGGGGCCGAGGTCGGGCCTCAGCTCGACGGCGTCGGCATCCGGGGGCCGCTCCGCCTGCTGGAGGACATCCTCAACCCGAACCTGAACGTCGATCAGGCGTTCCGCGCCACCACGCTCGGCCTGAGCGACGGCCGGGTCCTCACCGGCCTCTTGCTGGCCGAGGAAGGGGACGTGCTGGTCCTAGCCGATGCCGAGGGGAAATCGCAGCGGATCGCGGCCGACGAGGTCGAGGAGCGCATGACCTCGGGCCTCTCTCCCATGCCCGCGAACTTCGGCGAGCGGATCCCGGAGGAGGAGTTCCACCAGCTGATTGCTTACCTGCTCGCGCAACAGGCCGAGGAGGAGTGAGACGGGACGGGGCCGGTCACGACCGGGCAAAAGGGAGTTTGAGCCACGGATGAAACACGGATGAAACACGGACAAGAACGAGAGCAAAGAACAGAAGCACAGGAGAATATGAATGAGGCTGGGTGAACGAAGGGCGGCGGGGGCCGTGGTGATGCTGGCGGCGATGACGGCCGGCGCGATTGCGGGGGAGGAGCCGGGGCCGCTGCCGAAGGCGGACGGGTACAGGGGGATCTGGTATTACAACCAGCCGTCGAATGACGAGTACCGATACAAGTACAGCGGAGGATTTGCCACGTATCCGCAGCAGCATCTGCCGATCGCGATCTATGCCGAGGAGGCGGATACGACCTTCTTCGCCTTCGGCGGCAGGCCGGCGGAGGAGAACCGGCTCTTGATGATGGTCGGCGCGTATGATCACGCGACCGGAACGGTGTCGAGGCCGACGATCCTGCTCGACAAGGAGACGACCGACGCCCACGACAACCCGGTCCTGAGCATCGACGACGAGGGGCATCTCTGGGTCTTCTCGAATGCCCACGGCACCGGACGGCCGGCCTTCGTGCATCGGAGCGTGAAGCCGTACGACATCGACGCCTTCGAACTCGTGACCGAGACGAACTTCTCGTACGGCCAGCCCTGGTTCCTCGGCAAGGACGACGGTTTCCTGTTCCTGCACACGCGGTATCAGGGCGGCCGACGCATTTTGCACTGGATGACCAGCCCCGACGGCAAGGAGTGGTCGGAGCCCCGGCGGCTCGCGGGCATGGACAAGGGGCACTATCAGGTGAGCTGGAAGCACGGGCAGACCATCGGCACCGCCTTCAACTACCACCCCGAGCCGGTCGGCCTGAACGCCCGCACGAACGTCTATTATGTGCAGACCGACGACGGCGGGAAGACCTGGACGACCGTGGATGGATCGCTCGTCGAGACGCCGATGACCGACCGCGATCATCCGGCCCTCGTGCATGATTACGAGGCCGAAGGTTTGCTCGTGTACTTAAAGGACGTGCAGTTCGATGCCGAGGGCCGCCCGATCCTCCTCTATCTGACCACGCTCGGCTTCGAATCCGGCCCCGAGAACGGCCCGAGGACCTGGCAGACGGCACGCTGGACGGGGTCGGAGTGGGAGATCCAGGCGGTCACGACCTCGGATCATAACTACGACTTCGGCTCGCTCTACGTGGAGGAGGACGGCACCTGGCGGCTCATCGCCCCGACCGACCCCGGCCCGCAGCCGTTCGGCACGGGAGGGGAGATTGTCATGTGGACGAGCACCGACCAGGGCGCGACCTGGGATCGGCACAAGACCCTCACGAGCGACAGCATGTACAATCACACGTATGTCCGTCGCCCATTGAACGCCCATCCGGGTTTCTATGCCCTCTGGGCCGACGGCAGCGCGTGGGAGCCGTCCCCCTCGTCGCTCTACTTCACCGACCGGGACGGGTCGCATGTCTGGCGGCTGCCGGAGGTGATCGAGGGGGACCGAGCCCGGCCCGAGGTCGTGCGCTGAGCCTTTCGCCGGCAAGGCTCAGGAGAGGGGAGGAGTTCGCACAGAGACGCCAAGACGCAGAGAGGACGAGACGCAGCCGGAAAGACCTCCGTGCGTTGGTTTCCTCCGCGTCCTGGCGACTCCCTGTGAGGGCTCACACGTCGAGCGGCTCGTACAGCTCGGGGGTGCGGCTTTCAAGCAGGGGGATCAGGCCGTTGGCGACGTACTGGGCGAAGTGGGGGGCGGCGCGGTGGGCGTCGAGGGCGGCCTGGTCGTCGTACTGCTCGTAGAGGAAGAAGCGGCGGGGGTCGGTCGTCGACCGGTGGACGAGGTACATCCGGCAGCCCGGCTCGGCCCGGGTGGCGGGAATCAGGTCGCGGAAGAAGGCGATGGCGTCCTGCTCGCGGCCTTCCTTGACGACGTAGGTCACGGCGACGCAGATCATCGGCACGCGCTCCCGGTAGGAAGAGGCAAATGCGCCGCCCGGGCCGCCCCTCCTCGGCGTCAGGCGAGAGGGCAGCCCGGACGGATCACATCAAGGATCAGACGGACTTCGAGTCGATCCAGGTCATCAGGCTGCGGAGGCGCTTGCCGACCTCCTCGACCGGGTGCTCGCGCTCGACGCGGCGGGTGGCCTTGAAGCCGGGCTGGCCGGCGCGGTTCTCCAGGATCCACTCGCGGGCGAACTGGCCGGTCTGGATCTCGTGGAGGATCTTCTTCATCTCCTTGCGGGTCTCCTCGGTGATGATCCGAGGGCCTCGGGTGTAGTCGCCGTACTCGGCGGTATTGGAGATGCTGTAGCGCATGTAGTTCAGGCCGCCCTGATACATCAGGTCGACGATGAGCTTCAGCTCGTGCAGGCACTCGAAGTAGGCGCTCTCGGGCTGGTAGCCGGCCTCGACGAGGGTCTCGAAGCCCATCTTCACCAGGGCGGAGACGCCGCCGCAGAGGACGACCTGCTCGCCGAAGAGGTCGGTCTCGGTCTCCTCGGCGAAGGTGGTCTCGAGCACGCCGCCGCGGGTGCCGCCGATCCCCTTGGCGTAGGCCAGGGCCAGGGCCTTGCCCGCTTCGGAGCAGCCGTCGCCGGTGGCGATCAGGCAGGGGACGCCGCCGCCCTTCTCGAACTCGCTGCGGACCAGGTGGCCGGGGCCTTTCGGGGCGACCAGCGCGCTATCGACGCCCGAAGGGGGCTCGACCTGGCCGAAGTGGATGTTGAAGCCGTGCGAGCAGAGCAAGAGGTTGCCCGGCTTGAGGTTCCCCTTGATGTCCCGGTTGTAGACGTCGGCCTGGACCTCGTCGGGCAGGAGGATGTTGACGAGGTCGCCGGCCTCGGCGGCCTCGGCGGCCGAGACGGGCTTGAAGCCGTGCGAAACGGCCAGCTCGTAGTTCTTCGAGCCGGGTCGCTGGCCGACGACGACCGTGCAGCCCGAGTCCCTCAGGTTCTGGGCGTGGGCGTGCCCCTGGCTGCCGTAGCCGATAATGCTGATCGTCTTGCCCTTGAGCAGGCCAAGGTCGGCGTCCTGGTCGTAATACATCGTCGCCGGCATGGGCGGGTGTCCTTCTTTCTCTCTTCAGTCTGAGTCGGGCAGCACGGTGCACGAAACGGTGGGAGGGATGCGGTCGCGGAGGAGTCGGTTCGTCGCGCGCGGTCGAATCCCGCCCACGCGATTTGCGCGACTTCTTGGGAGGATGTCTTACCATAAGAGCGGGTCGGATCGCCAGATGGGTCGTCCGCCGGCCCGAAGATCGCCCGATTCTCCAATCCGTGCGAGGGCATGTTGAACGAGAAACACGGCCTGTTGATTCACCGCATCACCCCATTCAAATGGTTCGCATCACGCAAATGAGGCGTGCTAGGGTGTGCCCACGGCCGGGCCAAGGATTCCGAAGTCGCATCCGGACGGCCCTCGCCGATTCCCCCCGGAGGTTTCTCATGATTCGCTCGCTGTTGATTGCCCTCTGCCTGCCCTTGATCGCGGCCGCCTCGGTCGTCGCGGAGCCGGTCAAGTACACCTTCTCGGGCGTGGCCTCGGGTCGGGCAGACGGCTCGGCCTTCTCGCAGTCCTCGTTCCTGGTCGAGGTCCTGGCGGATACCGACGACGTGGTCCCGATCAACCTGACCGTCTCGGGCCAGGACTTCGTCATCTTCGCGGTGCAGAGCCAGCAGGCGTCGTTCTCGATCGATACGGTCGGCTCCGGCATGTTCACCACCGACACACTCGTGTTCGTCAACCAGACCGTCGGCACGGCAGGCTTTTCACAGGGCACGCCGACCCTCCCGCCCACGGGCCAGGATGTGTTCGCGCTTGCCAACGGTTTCTTCGCCTCGTACGACCTGCGCAGCTCGACCGGCCTGATCCCCGATCCGTCCCCGCAGGTGCCGGCGACGCTCGAGGCGATCGAATCCACGCTCGGCCTGATCCTGTTCACCTCGCTGGACGGCCCGGCGACCTTCCAGGCGACCGTCGTCCCCGAGCCGTCGAGCCTGGCGCTGGTCGGCCTGCCGGCCCTGATCGGGGTCTACTGGGGCCGTCGCCGGCTCCGCAACCGGGCCTGATCGCCCCGAATCCGCCCGCAAGGGCCGGCGCAGGTCCTTGATGAATCGGCGATTGCCTCGCCGTCGCGGCCCCGCGGGTTGGACAACGCAACTGTCCCCCGCCGGCCGCGCCGGATGGGCCTCGAACGGCCCGGACGAGCGCCGCTCAACGGTCTCCTCCGTGGCCATCGGCGGCATGGCCCGATAGAATGCGATCCGGGGCGGAGCATCGCCCCTCCCGGAGAATCGGACCATGCCGGTACACGACTGGACTCGCGTCGGCGCGGGGACCTTCCACGATTTTCACTGCTCCTGGATCACGCATCTCAAGGAGGCCCTCAACCTGCGCCTCCCGGAGGGGTTCTATGCCCTGGCCGAGCAGCATGCCGGGACGATGATCGCCGACATCCTGACCCTCCAGACGCCGGGGTCGCAGGCGGACGACCCTCCCGAGCAGGGGGCGATTGCCGTCGCCGTAGCCCCCCCCCGGACGCGACGACGGCTGATCCCCCCTCCCTCGGCCACCTATCGGGCCGAACGGAGGTCGATCGCCATCCGCCACACCAGCGGGCACCGGCTGGTGGCCCTGGTCGAGATCGCCTCGCCCGCGAACAAGGACCGCGCCTCGTCGGTCGGTGAGTTCGCCGAGAAGATCGTCTCGGCGCTGAAGGCGGGGGTGCATGTCCTCCTGGTCGACCTGATCCCCCCCGGCCGTCACGACCCGAACGGCCTGCACGGCGCGATCTGGTCGGCCTTCGCCGGGGAGCAGGACGAGATCGACCCCGAGGCCCCCCTGACCCTCGCCTCGTACGTGGGAGCCGCGCCGACGCGGCTCTCCGAAGCCTACGTGGAACCGGTCGCCGTGGGGATGCCCCTGATCGACATGCCCGTGTTCCTCGATCGGGGGAGGTATGTCAACGTCCCCCTGGAGCCGACCTCCGAGGCGGCCTACCGCGGCATGCCCGGCTACTGGCGCGAGGTCATCGAGGGCCGTCGCGAACCCGATCGGGCCTGATCGTGTCGGGGGGGGGGATCGACTCGCACCGGCGAGCCTCATCGTCATCGTCCCCGGCGTGATCCGCACCCATGAACCGATCGACCGGCGCCGCGATCGCAAGGGAGACGCTGGCGATCCTCGAATCGGGCCGCTACCGGCCCCCCGGCGGCGGCGAGGTCGACCTCTCCGGCGACCTCGCCCGGGCCGTCTCGCGGACCAGGCTCTACGGGCCGAGGGACCTGCCGGGCGACCCGAGCCCGCCCGAGGGCGTCGACCGGCCCGGGACGGCGGTCGAGGTGACCGGGGAGACGACCCTGGAGGCCGCCCGACGCCTGGCCGAGTCCCTCGGCGTCGAGCCGCTCTGCCTGAACTTCGCCTCGGCCCGCAATCCGGGCGGCGGGTTCCTCAACGGGGCGAGGGCGCAGGAAGAGTCGCTGGCGCGGTCGAGCGGGCTGTATGCCTGCATCGCCCCGGTCGAGGGGTTCTACGGGCCCCATCGGGCCGGGCGGAGCCTGCTCTACTCCGATCGCCTGATCGTCTCGCCCGGCGTGCCGGTCTTCCGGGACGACGGCGGGACGCTGCTGGATCGCCCCCATCACGTCGGCTTCCTGACGGCGGCGGCGGCGAACGCCGGGGCGATGGCCCGGAACCAGCCGGATGAACTCCCCAGGATCCCCGCGGTGATGCGCCGGCGGATCGCCCTGGTCTGCTGGGCGGCCCATCGGGAGGGGTACGACCACCTGGTGCTCGGCGCCTGGGGATGCGGCGCCTTCCGGAACGACCCCGCCCTGATCGCCCGGCTGTTCGCCGAGCAGCTCGGCCCCGGCGGCCCCTGGTCGGGCGTCTTCCGGCGAATCGCCTTCGCCGTGTACGACCCGGGCCGGGAGCGCCCTTGCTTCACCGCCTTCGAGCGGGCGATCGGGGGGCAGTCACCGGCGATACTCCCCTGATCCGGACCTCGCCCCGGCCGGAGAGCATAAACGCTCGCCGATCACTCCTCCCCCTCGACGACCTCGATCACGCCGTCCATCGGCACGTCTCGGACGACCTGATCGGGGGCGTCGGGCCCCGGCCACCGGATCGCGACGGACTCGATCGCCGAGGCGTCGCCCAGGCCGATCGTCTGAGCCAGGGCGTTGCCGCCGAAGCTCGTGCCGGGAGAAACGAGCCGGTGCAGCCTTCGGGTCGAGCCGTCGGGGTCGCGCAGGGTGATCGTGATGCGGGCCCCCAGGGCCGAGCGGTTCGATCGGGTGCCGACGAGCCGGAGCGTCAGCCAGCGGTGGTCGTGCCCGGGGTTCTGGAAGAGGGCGTTGTACGAGCGGTCGCCCGGCACGGCCCCGCCGAGCTGGACGAACAGGTCGGCCGCGCCGTCGCCGTTGAAGTCGGCGATCGAGACGCCGTGCCCTTTCTGCAGGTGGCCGGTGCCGCTGGAGGCGGTGGCGTCCGCAAACCGGCGGCCGGCATCGTTGCGCAGGAGGACGTTGGGCATCAGGTACGAATAGCCGGGGCGTCCGGTGGCGAGGTAGAGGTCGACCCAGCCGTCGCCGTCGAGGTCGCCGAAGCCGGAGCCCATCGGCAGGACAACGCGGTCGAGGCCCAGGGCCGGGGCCTTGTTGGCGAACGTGCCGTCGCCGTTGTTCCGATAGAGACGGAGCGTCGGCGGGCCACTTTTCTCGGCCAGGAACAGGGCATCGGGGCCGGGGTTGTGAACCGATTGCTCCCGACGGGGCGCCGGCCCCTCGACCCGGTCGATCACGAAGCCGAGCAGGTCGGCCGAGTAGTCGGCGACGAACAGGTCGAGCCGGCCGTCGTTGTCGAAATCGAGCCAGCCGCAGGAGAAGCTGTCGATCGGCCCGAGCACCCCTGCCGCGAAGGCGACGTCCTCGAAGGAACCGTCGCCGTTGTTCCGATAAAGCCGGTTCGGGGCGGCCATGTTGGACACGTAGAGGTCGGGCCAGCCGTCGTCGTCGAAGTCTCCCCAGCTCGCCCCCTTCGCGTATCGGCCGTTGGCGACCCCGGCCTCGGCGGTCACGTCGGCGAAGGTGCCGTCGCCGTTGTTGCGGTAGAGCCGGCAGAAGCGCTGACGGTCGTCGCCGCCGAGGGAGTCGGGGTCGAGGAATAATCGCGATTCGTCCAGGTCGCCGCCGCGCGACTCGCCGCAGACGAACAGGTCGAGGAGGCCGTCGCGGTCGAAGTCTCCCCAGGCGGCCGACTGGCTGGCGATCGGTTCGGCGAGGCCGGCCTGCGCGGTCACGTCTTCGAAGCGCTCGCCGCCGAGGTTGCGCAGCAGGGTCATCGGCGCCGGGTTCTCCCAGCCGCCGCGCAGCAAGATCACGTCGAGATGCCCGTCGTTGTCGAAATCGGCCTGGGCGCAATTGACGGCCAGGACGTGCGGATCGAGCCCGAACCGCGCCGAGGCATCGGCGAACGTGCCGTCGCCGGTGTTGAGGAACAGCCGGGGGCCGAGGTCGGTCTCGTAGCTCGTCCAGAAGAGGTCGGGCAGGCCGTCCCCGTCGAAGTCGTCGAAGACGCTGCCGCCGGCCATGTCCGGCCCCGCCGCGAGCAATCCTGCGGCCTCGGCGACGTTCGGGAACCGGGAGAAGGTCCGGTCGTCGTCCTGACTGGGCAGGGGCAAGGCCCGACGCCCCGGATCGGCCGAAGGCTCGCCGAGCAGGTCGAGCGCCAGTTGCAGGACCCAGTGCATCGCCAGGTCGTCCGGCCGCCGACGGAGGTAGTCCGAGAGCCGGTCGGCCGCCTCCCTCGCCCCGTCGGGCAGGAGGTGGACGGCCCCCGGGGCGATCGGCCAGAGGCAGGTCGAGGGGCCGACGCAGCCGATGCAGTTCTCCGTCTCCCCTCTGCGGAGGGCCGCCACCCCCCGGAGCGCCAGCAGGTTCTGCCGCAATCCGACCGGCACGAGCGGATCGTCGGCCGACTTCGCGGCGCGGTCGAGCCACGCCTCGGCCTCGTCGAAGGCCCCTTCATAAAGGCATAGGATGGCGATGTCGCGCTCGATCGTCGCCCGCAGTTGGGGGGCGTCGAGTCCCTTCGCATCGATCGACCCCAGTTGCTCCTGGAGCGTCGCGATCCCCCTGCGATTCCTGCCCCGGATCGACGCCACCACCTGATCCAGGTTCCCCCGATCCGCCACCGGGCCGTTGAACCGGCAAGCGAGCGTGAAGCCGCTCTCGTCGATCGGCTCCGATCCGTAGGGCGGGATGGCGAGATACCGCTCCGCCGCCGAAAGGGCCGGAATGTCGGCCCCTGGCTCCGTCATCGGCCCGTGTTCAAGAGCCTTGACCGCCACGGCGGTCGGTTCGTCCTGCGGACTCGGCGAGCATCCGCCCGCGAGGGCAAGGATCAAAAGCAGTCGAATCGCCCGCCGACGTGAGGGATCAGTCGCCGTCGGGCTGAGCGTCCTCGGCTCGCGAGAGGATCTCTCGCAATTGATCGTGCAGTGCCTCGACATCGTTGGGGTCCATGTCGTCTCTCGTTCGGAGTTCGTCCAGGACTCGCTCGGCGTCTCGAAGCTGAGTCGGCGTCACGGCAAAACGATGCGTGTCCATGATGTTCAGGGCATGGCACTGGACCTCGTATCCCCCCAGGCCAGCCCATCGGACCAGTTCAGCGAACCGCGACGAGCAATTGAAGGTCCCGAGGACATGGACCAGGGTCCCGCGATTCTCCCGGTTTTCAGGGCGCTCGACCTGGCGGCAAAGTTCATCGACAGCAGCCTCGGCGAACTCCTGGATGCGAAGCGCCGCGGCATTGCGGCGTCTCGGGTCGGACGAACCGAGGGCTGCAAGCAGGGCGGTCAGCGTCTCGTGACGGTCGCTCAATGACGAGCCTCGAATCGCTTCAGGGTGGGAGTTCAATCACAACCCGTGTCTCGATCGGCGCCGAGGGCCTGGGTCATCGGCCTCGGCCGCCTCGGAGGCAAGGAGACGACCTTCCGGCCACCTTCTCGCTCCTGTCGTTTGAGGTCGCGATGAATCGCGTCGAGATCATACTGGAATTGCCTGGCATATGTATCCCGGGCGCGGCGAACCTCGTTGACGACGTCATCCGTCCTCATCCGTCCGATCCTCCAGGAGTTCCTCGGGCGTGCAAATGACCGGGGGTTCGTAGCCGTCCTCTCGGCACACGGCCTCGATCCGGGGCCGCAAGACCGCGTTGGCGATGTGGTTGCAGTTCCAGGTCAAGGAGATACTCCATCCCGTGAACGGTCGCCACGGCGACATGGAGTGCGTCAATCGCGGCCCGTTCCGGCAAGGGGACGCGGCCCCGCAGGCTCCGGGCCAGCGAGACCGCCTCCTCCGTCTGCTCCAGCAACTGCAGGTCCCGGATGACCTCCAACCGCTCGGCCGCGGCCTCGGGGTCACCCGCCTGACACTCTCGGATCACGATTGTCTACCCAACGGAAATCAGGGCCACCTGCCACGGCCCATTGACGGTGGGATCTTGACAGCAGAGGCTATAAGAGCAGTTAGGCGGTCAGGTCAACGTAGAGTATGCATCCGAAGTCGAAGGCATGCGACGACGCTCCGGCTAGTATTCTAGTCGAAACAACAATCTCCCGGCCAATGCTCGGGCAATCGAAGCAACTCCCGAAGTGCCACGCCGCTCTTAAATGTCACAACCTCGTCGACGACGACCGCGTGCGGAAGCTCGATAAGCGGCCCTGTGTACGGCAATGAAGCCCAAGGGTTAAGCCAGAGGGTGAGCCCCGCAACGCCTAAATTATATGGATTCAGCGTACTGAATAACGCCGCCGAGACTCGCCGATGCTGTGGGCCGGTCGGGCCGAGCCAGAACCCATTCCGTTCACGACTTGCAGTCCCCTCGCCCGTCACGATGTTAACGGTCACATTCTCGGAACCGAAGAGTGCATCAACGAAATCGTTCCGACACGTTCCCCACTCACTCATTGAGTTTACTGCAATTATGAATGGATCAGCTAACTGGCCGTACTTGCTGCCCTTGCGCGTCAACGCTTTCCGGATAGCGCCTGACGAAGATCCCCACCGAGTCTTCGCCGGGAACATGCCAATCGCTCGCTTACCGACTCGACCGCGGGCCTCGAGCTTCACCGGGATTAGCGTAAACTCCACAAACGCGGGCCCCTCTTTGTACGTGAAGCGAGGTAACGCCTCGTAGTCGTTGACTGCGAAGACATTTAGAACCGCCTCATAGTCTAGTTGAGCCACTTGCTCCTGTACGAAGCGTCGGAATCGCCGTGCACTAGGTGGGCGGCCCGAAGGGATCTCGACCGATACCAGATCAAGGAAGTAGTCATTCAGTGAAAGTTGGTTAACTGCATCATAAAACACCGCCAAGGCGCGGTCCCTGCCAAGCTCCGCTGCGGATTTATCGGATGATACCCGAGCCTCTACAAAACAGACGCCGCATGCAGCTGTGGCAGCAAAGTCAGGCTTCGACGTTGTAGTGTGAAGCTTGGGATGAACGGTGACGCGATGTCCTAACTGAATGAGTACTTCATGAAGCATCAGTTCGAAGAAGGCAACATCAAACTCAATTTCGAATTTCCGTCGGAGCTCAGCCGACTCAGACATAGGGTAACGCGAGAACCAGACTTCAAGTAGGTCACGAACATTCGCGGCAAAGGGTTGGGCCGATGTTGTGAGGAAGCTAAACGAATCGGCAAAATGAGCCGCAGGAGCTCGACTGTCGCGCGGCACGTCTGGAAAGAGCGGCACTGTCACCCTCCAAGCAGGAAGTGTATGCGGAAGAGTGGCCGGGGCACGAAGACTTTGCCCTGGCCACTCGCTCGCAGCACCATCGGCACAATGCCGTCTAACTCGGGATGGTCGTCTCCACGTCAACACGAGGTTTCATGATGCGACAGGCCCCAGGCTGACGAGCATTGCCTCACGATCACCAGCCCAAGGCCGACGCAGACCGACATGCCGTGGTGAGACGACGGATCGATCGGAAGACGCTCAAAGCTGCGAGTGCCCGACGACTTCCTCGGGCTCGTTGTCGACGTCGGACTCGACGACCTCGCCGGGGGCGGTGCGGACCGGCCGGCTGGAGCGGACGAGGGCGATGCGGCCGGTCCGGGCCAGCTCGCGGATGCCGTAGGGGCGCATCAGCTCGATGAAGGCCTCGACCTTCGACTCCTGGCCGCTGACCTCGATGATCAGGTGCTCGGGGCTGACGTCGACGACCCGGCCGCGGAAGTCCTGGACCAGCCCGCGCAGCTCGGCCCGACGCTCGGGAGAGGCGTCGACCTTGATGAGCATCAGGTCGCGCTCGACGAACGCCTCCCGGGAGATGTCGATGACCTTGACGACCGTGACGATCTTCTCCAACTGCTTGCGCACCTGCTCCAGCTGGCTGTCGTCGCCGATGACGACGAAGGTGATCCGGGAGAGGTTGGCGTCTTCCGTCTCCCCCACGGCCAGGCTGTCGATGTTGTAGCCGCGCGAGGCCAGCATGCCGGAAATGTGGGACAGGACTCCCGGCTGATTCTGGACCAGGGCGCTGAGCACGTGGCGATGGCGGTGGCGGTCCCGGGCCGGGCGGTTCGTCTCGGACATCGATTCCTCTTCGAAAAACAAAGTGTGGCCCGCCCTCTCGGGCTGGCAAGCCTACCGGCCGGGCGGCCCGAGCCGCCCCGGTTCACCGATCTCGCCAATCGTCGCAGGGGCCCGGGCCGTCGCCGCGTTCGTCATCCATCGGGCACGGAACGCACGAGCACGGATTCCGATTGCCTGGTCCAGGAGGGCTGAATCCGTGGAGAAGGGGCCCCCTCCTCCTCCAGATTCGGTCCTGGACGCGCGGAAACCGCTCTTCAAGTGTACGGGCCTCGTTCCCGGCCCCGCAAGGCCGAGCGTCGAAGCCCGATGGTCGCCCGACACCGCGCAACGGGTCCCGGTTCGGGCCGTCGGGTCCCCGGCCCCGGCCCCGGCTCCCTTCGACCGAACGATCCTCGATGTCCCTTCGTAGCGTACGGAGACGGGGCCGAGACGCGTCCCGGCCCGCCGCCCTCCGACACATCGGCGACGGCCACGGGAGCGAACGGGCTCCGGCCCGCCGATCCGGCGATCGCCGCCCGATCTCCCGAAGCCAGGCGGGCCCCCGAGATCGGGCCGGCTCGGCCCCCCAAGGGGTCCCTGGAGACCGTTGCGAAACCGAGGGGCTCGTCACTAAGATGAACACCCCACAGAAACCGAACAGGACCGGCACGACGAGGCTTCGGCCCGAATTCCCCCGCGCCCGATCGGTCCGAGGCACCCGTCGCGATCCGCTCGCGGGGGCCCCCCGACCCGTCGGGCGAGTTGGGCCGGGCAAGCCCTGTCGGGCCGGGGCGTCCCCGCCCAGGCACCAACCCACCCCATATTCTGGCGTCGCGTGAAGGATGGCTCTGGCATCATGACCACCACGCCCGTGATGATCGAGGCCCGCGGCCTCACCAAGCAGTTCGGCTCGTTCCTGGCGGTCCGAGACGTGAGCTTCCAGGTCCCGAGCGGACAGGTCGTCGCCTTCCTCGGCCCGAACGGCGCCGGCAAGACGACGACGATGCGCCTGCTGACCGGCTTCATCGCCCCGACGCACGGCCAGGCGTCCATCGCCGGGATCGACGTGCAGGCCGACCGCATCGCCGCCGCCGAGCGGCTCGGCTACCTGCCCGAGAACGGGCCGCTCTACCCCGACATGACCCCCATGGCGATCCTCGAATTCTTCGGCCGGGCCCGGGGCATGGGCGCCTCGGCCCTGAAGGACCGGATCGAGGCGGTCGTCGGGCTCTGCTCCCTCTCGACGGTCGCCTACAAGCCGATCGCCAAGCTCTCGAAGGGGTACCGCCAGCGCGTCTCGATGGCGCAGGCGATCCTGCACGACCCGGACGTCCTGATCCTCGACGAGCCGACCTCCGGCCTCGACCCGAACCAGATCAAGGGGGTCCGGCAGCTGATCCGCGACCTCGGCCGATCGAAGACGATCCTCGTCTCGACCCACATCCTCCAGGAAGTCGAGCCGGTCGCCGACCGCGTGCTGTTCATCCACGACGGCCGCCTCGTCTTCGACGGCGCCCCGGCCGAGATGCGGGCCGGGGTCGCCTCGCTGGAGGAGAAGTTCTACCAGCTCACCGCCTCGCCCGCCTGATCGGCCTGGTAGGGTCGAGCCCTCGTCATTGAGGGCAAGCGGCCCCCGATCCTGGCCGTCTCGTTCGACAAGCTGAGCTGAACCAGACACTCGTTCATCCAAGTCATTTGTCTTGATTCGAGGGACCGCAACGGTGACGACGATCCAGAACGAATCAACCCGGACGACCGCCCCCGGGCGGCCCGCGGCGGGGGCCATCGCCCTGCCCTTGCCCCGGCCGTTCGTCGTGGGGGCCGTCTGCCGGCGCGACCTGGCCCGCTACTTCACCAACGTCGCCGGCTACGTGTTCATCGTCCTGTTCATTGTCACGAGCTCGGTGGCCGCCTTCTGGCCCGAGGCCTTCTTCGCCAACAACCTGGCGACCCTTGGCCAGCTCAACGACCTGATGCCCTTCCTGCTCCTGCTGTTCATCCCGGCGATCACCATGAGCGTCTGGGCCGACGAACGCCGACAGGGGACCGAGGAACTGCTGCTCACCCTCCCGGCCCGGGACCTTGAGGTCGTGCTCGGCAAGTACCTGGCCGCGCTCGGCATCTACACCGCCGCGCTCGGCTTCCTCGCCTTCGGCCTGACGGTCGTGCTCGCCTGGCTCGGCCGCCCGGATCTGGGGGTCCTGCTCGCCACCTTCCTCGGCTACTGGCTGATGGGGGGGATGCTCCTGGCGGTGGGGATGGTCGCGTCGTTGCTCTCGGGCAATGTGACGGTGGCCTTCATCCTCGGGGCGCTCTTCTGCGCCGTGCCGGTGTTCGCCGACCTGCTCGGCGGGCTCTCGGGGGCGGGGGCGGCCCGGGTGATCGAGTCGGCCTCGGCCCCGTCGCAGTTCCGCGAGTTCGGCCGGGGGGTCGTGCCCCTCTCGGGCGTGCTCTACTTCGTCGGCCTGGCCGCGGCGATGCTCTATGTGAACGTCGCCCTCGTCGGCCGTCGCCACTGGGCCGGCGGCGAGCGGAGCGTCGGATTGTGGGGTCACGCCCTGGTCCGGATCGTCTCGGTCGTGGTCGTCGTGCTCAGCCTCCAAACCCTCGTCGCCCGGGCCGGCTGGCGGCCCGACCTCAGCGCCGAGCGGCTCAACACCCTGTCGAGCGAATCGCGACAACTGCTCCGGGAGATCCCGAGCGATCGCCCCGTGTTCATCGAGGCATTTTTCAGCCCCGAGGTCCCGCGCGATTACGTCGAGGCCAAGCAGAACCTCGTCGGCCTGCTCAAGGAATTCGCCGCGATCGGCGGCAGCAAGATCCAGCTCAACCTGATCGAGACCGACCGCTACGGCGAGGAAGCCCGGCGCGCCGAGCAGCAATACGGCATCGTCCCCCGCCGCGTCATCACCATCAGCGCCGCCCGCCAGGGGTTCGACGAGATCCTGATGGGGGTCGCCTTCACGAGCGGCCCGGAACAGGTGGTCATCCCCTTCTTCGACCGCGGCCTGCCGGTCGAGTACGAGCTGACCCGGTCGATCCGCACGGTGGCCGGGGCCGACCGCAAGAAGGTCGGCATCCTCGACACCGACGCCGGCCTGCTCGGCAGCTTCGACTTCCGCTCGATGGCCTCGAACCGCGAGTGGCAGGTCGTCACCGAGCTCCGCAAGCAATACGAAGTCACCAGCGTCCCGGCCGACGCGCCGATCCCGAGCGACCTCGACGCCCTGCTCGTCCCGCAGCCGTCGAGCCTGACCGAGCCGCAGGTCGCCAACCTCGTCTCCTACGTCGAGTCGGGCGGGCCGACCCTCCTGTTCATGGACCCCCTCCCCCAGTTCGACCGCTCGCCGCAGATGTCGCTCGCCCCGACCCAGCCGAAGGAGCAGCCCGGCGGAATGTTCGGCGGCGGACAGCCGCCCGAGCCGAAGGGAGACATCACCCCCTTGCTCGATCGGCTCGGCATCGACTGGGCGCAGACCGAGATTGTCTGGAACCCGTACAACCCGCACCCGAAATTCACGGAGCTGCCCCCCGAGTACGTGTTCATCACTCCCTCCAGCGGCGCGGCCGACGCCTTCAACCCGAGCGAGCCGATCGCCTCGGGCCTGCAAGAGCTGATCGTCCTGTTCGGCGGCTACGTCCTGCCCCGCACCGGCGCCGACACCGACTTCACCCCCCTGCTCCGCACGAACGACGAGGGGGGCATCGTCCGCTTCGACAGCCTCGTCAGCCCCAGCTTCTTCGGCATGGGGATCGATCCCAGCCGCGCCACCCGACTGGCCACGAACCGCGCCTACACCCTGGCCGCCCGCCTCGAAGGCAAGGGGGCGGGTGAGGGTGACGACGACGAGGAGGGGGGCAACGGCGGCGTCAACGCGATCGTCGTCATGGACCTCGACCTGATCTCCGACGCCTTCTTCCAGCTCCGCCAGGCCGGCTCCGAGGAGTTCGAGTTCGACAACGTGGCCTTCGTGCTCAATTGCGTCGACACCCTGGTGGATGACGACTCGTTCATCGACCTGCGCAAGCAACGCCGACGCCACCGGACTCTCACCCGCCTGGAGGCCGCCGACCGCGCCTTCGAGGCCGACCGCCTCGACCAGGAACGCGAGGCCGAGGCCGAGGCCGACGACCAGCTCGAGGCGGCCCGCTCCCGGATGAACGACAAGATCGCCGCGATCGAGGCCAACACCGAGCTGGACGACCGCACCAAGCAGGTCATGCTCGCCCAGGTCCGCGAGGTCGAGCAGCGCCGCCTGACCGTGGCCGAGGCGAACATCGAGGACGCCAAGCTCCGCAAGATCGAGGACAGCATCGCCGCCAAGGAGACGCAGCTCCGCGCCATCCGAGGCCAGGTCCGCATGGCCGCCGCCCTCGTCCCCGCCCTGCCCGCCCTTGCCCTCGGCATCGCCGTCGCCGTCATCCGTTCCCGCCGCGAGAACCGCGGCGCCAACCCGAACCGATTGGCCTGATCGCAGGAGGCGGCGGGCGGTGGGCAGTAAGCAATCGGAAGTCAGAGCCTGGGAACCCTCCTCTGCCTGACTGCCCACTGCCTCACCCCTCTGCCTACTGCCTCCTGCCCCCCAAAGAGCCACCACCATGAACGAAACCGCCAAGACGCTCGCATTCGCCGGTGTCGCCCTGGTGACGCTGGCCGCCGCCTCGCTGGCCACCTGGCTGCCCGACTGGCGAGGCCCCGGCGCCGGGTTCGACGACCAGGGGGAGGCCTTCTTCCCCGCCTTCGCCGAGGCCGTCGACGCCGACCCGCTCGCCGCCAGGGTGCTCGAGGTCGTCTCGTACGACGAGGACACGGCCGAGGTCCGCCCCTTCCAGGTCGAGTTCCGCGACGGCGAATGGACGATCCCCTCGCACCACGACTACCCGGCCGACGCCCAGGACCGCATGGCCCGCCTCGCCGCCCAGGTGGCCGACCTGACCAAGGAGGCCATCCGCTCCGACCGCGCCAGCGACCACGAGGAGCTCGGCGTCATCGACCCGATGGACGAGAAGATCACCACGCTCAAGGGCCGAGGCACCCGCGTCACCCTCCGCGGCGCTCCGGGAGGCGAGGCGATGGCCGACCTGATCCTCGGCCGCCCCGTCCCCGACCGCGAGGGGCTCCGCTACGTCCGCATCCCCGGCAAGAACCGCGTCTATTCGGCCGCCGTCGACCTCGACCTGACCACCCGGTTCGCCGACTGGATCGACACCGACCTGCTCAGCGTCTCCGCCCCCCAGACCCGCCTCATCTCCTACGACACCCGCAAGGTCAACCCCGACGAACGCACGGCCGACGGCGCCTTCGTCGTCCGCCCCGGCGACCCGCTCGTCATCCGCCGCGACGACGCGAACGCGTGGACCATCGCCGACCTGGACCCCGACCAGGAGGTCGACGCCAGCAAGGTCGGCGACCTGATCCGGGCCGTCGATGCCCTGCAGGTCGTCGGCGTCCGCCCCCTGCCCAGCGCCCGCAACGCCATCCTCCGGTCGCTCGTCAGCAAGGGGTTCTACCCGACCCAGCAGGGCGACCTGCTCTCGAACGAAGGGAGCCTGACCCTGGCCAACGACGAAGGGGTCGTCTACACCCTCCGCTTCGGCGAGATCACCCTCGCCACCGGAGACGAGCTGACCGCCGGCGTCGGCGAAGACCAGGACGCCTCGGCCGAGGAGGAAGGCGAAGCGGCCGACGCATCCACGGATGAGGAATCCTCCGAATCCGGCCAGACCGAGGGCCGCTACCTCATCGTCTCGGTCGCCTTCGACGAGACCTACCTCGCCGACGACCCCGACGGATCGGCCGACACCCTGCCCGACGACGTCTTCGCCCGGGCCCCGGACGACCCCGCCCGCGTCGAGGCCGAGGCGAAGCTCGCCGCCGAGGCCGAGCGCAAGCAAGAGGCCCGCGATCAACGCATCAACGAAAGCAAGGACAAGGTCGCCGAGCTGAACCGCCAGTTCGCCAACTGGTACTTCGTCGTCCCCGGCGACGACTTCCGCAAGATCAATCTCGATCGCGAGGCGTTCCTCAAGGCCGCCGGCGAACCCGACGCCGCCGACGCCGACGCACCCCCTCCCCCGATCGGCCCCGGCGGCTTCGGCCCCGGCGGCGGGCTCCCGCCCGGCCTGAACCTCCCCGGCCTCGGCAGCCCGCAGGGTTGACCGGCTCGGCACCCCAGGCATTCGAATTCGGCCGCTCGCGTCGGAGGATCCATGACGTCTCCGCTCGATCCCCCCGACGCCCGGCCCGATCGCGTCATGCGACTCCGAGGCGTCCGGGTCCACAACCTCAAGGGGGTGGACCTCGACCTCCCTCGAAACGAGCTGATCGTCTTCACCGGCGTCAGCGGATCGGGCAAGAGTTCGCTGGCCTTCGACACCCTCTACGCCGAAGGCCAGCGGCGCTACGTCGAGACCTTCTCCCCCTACGCCCGGCAGTTCCTGGAGACGCTCGACACCCCCGAGGCCGACCGGATCGACGGGCTCCCGCCCGCCATCGCCGTCTCGCAGCGCCAGGGTAGGCGATCGAGCCGGAGCACGGTCGGCTCCGTCACGGAGGTGCATGATTACCTGGCGATCCTCTACGCCAGGCTCGGCCGGGTCTCCTGCATGAACTGCGGGCTTGAGGTCCGCCCGGCCGACGCGGGCTCGGTGATCGCCGCCGTCGAGGAGTTGCCCGAGGGGGCCCGCTACCAGATCGGTTTCCCCCTGGAGATCCGCCCCGACACCGACCGAAGCGCCCTGGCCGACCTCCTGCGCGAGGACGGCTTCCTCCGCATCCGCGTCGGCGATCGGGTCGAGACGATCGAGGACGCCCCCGTGCCCGACCCGGGCGACGATGCCTCGGTCGATGTGATCGTCGATCGCCTCGTCCGGGGGCGCGAGGACCCGGGGCGCCGGGGAGACTCGATCGAGACCGCCTTCGACCGCGGCCTCGGCCGCTGCCGGGTGATCGCCGACGACCTCGTGCGGACCTTCTATCGCGGCTGGCGATGCTCCGCTTGCGGCACCGACCACCTGGCCCCCGAGCCCCGCCTGTTCCGCCCGAACAGCCCGATCGGCGCCTGCCCGACCTGCCAGGGGTTCGGCCGGGTGATCGACCTCGACCTGGACCGGATCGTCCCCGACCCGTCGAAGTCGATCGAAAGCGGGGCGATCGCCCCCTGGACGACGCCGAACTACCGGGAACACCTCGACAATCTTGTGGGCCTTGCTCCGAAGCTGGGGATTCCGACCGACCGGCCGTTCAAGCTCCTGGAGCCGGAGCAGGTCCGCCTGATCGTCGAGGGGGCGCCCCGCCAGGGCTTCGCCGGGCTCCGACGCTTCTTCGACGCCTTGGAGCGGAAGACGTACAAGATGCATATTCGCGTCTTCCTCAGCCGATGGCGCGGCTACCGCCCCTGCCCCGATTGCGGCGGGGCCCGCCTGCGGCCCGAGGCGCTGGCCGTGAAGGTGGCGGGGCTGGACATCGCCGGCCTCTCGGCCCTGCCGATCGGCGAGGCCCGCGCGGTGATCGACGCCTTCGCCTCGACCGAGGGCGTGGCCGGGCCGATCGCCCGACGCGCCATCGAGCCGGTCCTGACGCGGCTCGGCTACCTCGCTCGCATCGGCCTCGACTACCTAACCCTCGACCGCCAGGCCCGGACCCTCTCCGGCGGGGAGACGCGGCGGGTCGCCCTCACTCGGGCGCTCGGCTCGGGCCTGGTCAACACGCTGTACGTCCTCGATGAGCCCTCGATCGGCCTGCACCCGAGCGACATCGACCGCCTCGTCTCGGCCCTCGTCGACCTGCGCGACCGGAGGAATGCCGTCGTGGTGGTCGAACATGATGAAGCGGTCATGCGAGCCGCCGACCGGATCGTCGACGTCGGCCCCGGGGCCGGGGCAATGGGCGGCCGCATCCTCTACAACGGCCCTCCCGAAGGCTTGGCCACCGCGGCCGACTCGGCCACCGGCGCCTTCCTCGCCCGGCGTCGTCGGGTCGTGCCCCCCGCCCGGCGTCGGGAACCGGTCAGGGACAAGGCCCTGACGCTCAAGGGGGCCACCGGGAACAACCTCAAGGATCTGGATGTCTCGTTCCCACTCGGCCTGATCTGCGTCGTGACGGGCGTGAGCGGGTCGGGGAAGAGCACCCTCGTCGATCGCACGCTCTACCCCGCCCTGCTCCGCCGCTTGAAGGGCGAACACGAGCCGGGCGAGCCGTTCCGCGAATTGCTCGGCACCGGGTCAATCGACGACGTGGTGCTCGTCGATCAATCGCCGATCGGCCGGTCGGCCCGGTCGAACCCGGCCACCTACGTCAAGGCCTTCGACGAGATCCGCAAGACCTTCGCCGCCACCCACGAGGCCAAGCTACGCAACTACGGCCCGAGCCGCTTCAGCTTCAACGTGGCCGGCGGCCGGTGCGAGGCGTGCGAGGGGAACGGCCACCAGATCATCGACATGCAGTTCCTCTCCGATGTCATGGTCCGCTGCCCCGAGTGCCACGGGACCCGCTTCCGATCCGAAACCCTGGAGGTCACCTACCGGGGGAAGTCGATCGCCGAGGTGCTGGACCTGACCGTCCGCGAGGCGTTCGCCTTCTTCAAGAACCGGCCCAAGGTCCAGGCAAAGCTGCGCCCGTTGATGGGAGTCGGGCTCGACTACCTCCGGCTCGGCCAGCCGGCCTCGACCCTCTCCGGCGGCGAGGCCCAGCGCTTGAAGCTGGCCTCGTACCTGCCGACCTCCGCCGCCTCGGCCGCGACCCGCTCGGCCTTGCCGTCGTCCCTCCTACTGCTGGATGAGCCGACGACGGGCCTGCACCCCTCGGATGTGTTGACGTTGATCGATTGCCTGAGCACGCTGGCGGACCTCGGCCATTCGTTGATCCTGGTCGAGCACAATCCCGAGCTGATGCTCTGCGCCGACTGGGTCATCGACCTCGGCCCCGGCGCGGGCGACGCCGGCGGCCGGATCGTCGCCGAAGGGCCCCCCGAGGCGATCGCCCGGGCCGACACCCCCACCGGCCGCGCCCTCGCCGCCGCCCTTGCCGCCGCGGCCGAGGGGCCGGATGATGGGGGGTGAGCTTGATGAAACCTCCGAATGGATCGAGGAGAACACCATGGCGACTCAACCTGATCTGGAAGCTCGTGTCGCAGCAATCGAGGACGATCTCAAACAACTGAAACAGTCCCTGGGACAGGCGACCTCCAAGGCGCCCTGGTGGGAGTCGATTGTCGGAACGTTCGAAAACGATCCGCATTTCGAAGAAGCGATGCGACTGGGTCGTGAGTACCGCGAGTCGCTTCGTCCGAAACCCCGGGCCCGTCGTCGATGATCCTCCTGGACACCGACCTCGTGACGATCCTCCTTCGCGGAACGGGTCGTGACCGTCAAAGGCTGTCCGAACGGCTCCGAGACCGATCGGCTGAGGCAATCACAACGACGATCATTACCTACGAAGAACAGACCCGGGGATGGCTGGCATATGTCTCCAAGGCCCGGACGATGCCCGAGCAAATCGTAGCATATCAACGACTTCAAGATCATCTCGACTGTTATCGTCGCATCGATGTGGTTCCCTTTGATGAGCAAGCCGCCATCGAGTTCCAGCGCCTGAGGCAGGCTCGGGTGCGGATCGGGACGATGGACCTGAAGATCGCCGCCATCGCCCTGGCCAGGGATGCGACCCTGGTCACGAGGAACCTGGGCGACTTCGCCAGGGTGCCCGGGCTGAGGGCGGAGGACTGGACGAGCGATCAAGAATCGGCAGACCAATAAGCTTGAACAATATGATTGGAGCACATGAATGATTGCCACGACGACGCTACTCTCGGTCTTGCTGGCGACCGTGGGGACGAGCGTGCAGGAGCAGGCGACGGAAGGCCAGACCGTGACCGTCGCCGATACGGGGGAACTGCGGAGGGCCCTGGGATCGGCGAAGGCGGGGACGTTCATCGCCCTGGAGCCGGGGGTGTATGAGGGGGGGACCTTCGTCCGCGACCTGGCCGGCGAGCCGGGGCGGCCGATCGTGATCGCGGGGGCCGACCCGGAACGGCCGCCGGTGATCCGGGGGGGCAACTCCGCGTTCCAACTGAGCGGCCCGGCCCACGTGGAGCTGCGGGACATGGTCTTCGAGGGGGCGACCGCCAACGGCCTGAACATCGACGACGGCGGATCGGGCGAGGGGTCGGCGCATCACATCGTCCTGCGTCGATTGGTCGTGCGCGAGGTGGGGCCGGACGGGAATCGGGACGGCATCAAGCTCTCGGGCATCGACACGTTCCGGGTCGAGGATTGCACGATCGAGCGCTGGGGGTCGGGCGGTTCGGGCATCGACATGGTCGGGTGCCACGACGGCGAGATCGTCGCTTGCGTCTTCCGGGACGGGGGCGGCCGGGGGGGCAACGGCGTGCAGGGGAAGGGAGGGACCGCCCGGGTCGCGGTCAGGCAGTGCCGGTTCGAGCAATCGGGCGATCGCGCCCTGAACCTCGGCGGCAGCACCGGCGAGCAGTTCTTCCGGCCGCTCGACCCGGGATACGAGGCGAAGGACCTGCTCGTCGAGGACTGCGTCGTGATCGGCGGCACGGCGGGGGCGGCTTTCGTCGGGGTCGACGGGGCGGTCGTCCGGCACTGCGTCTTCTACCGGCCGGGTCGGTTCGGCCTGCGGATCTTGCAGGAGAGCGTCGGCCCAAACTTCGTGCCGAGCCGCAACGGGCAATTTGTTGACAACATCATCGTCTATCGATCCGACGAGATGGCCTTGCCCATCAACATCGGCCCGAACACGGCCCCGGAGACCTTCACGCTGGCGCGGAACGTCTGGTATTGCCTCGATCAACCGCAGCGAGGCCCAAGGCTCGACCTGCCGGAGGACGGGGGCCGATCGGGGGTGGACCCCGGCTTCGTCGATCCGGAAGGGGGCGACTTCCGGCTCCCTCCGGACAGCCCGGCCCGGCCGGCGGGGCCTCGGGAACCGGGGCGGGACTGAAGGCGGGCGAATTGTCAAAGAGCGGGGCGAGGGAGACGTTGCGGGCGATCCGGCGAATGCACTTGCATTCAAACGCTCATCAGTCGCTCGGTCGAGCCAGGGTGGTCAGGACGAAGCGCCGGGCTTGACTCTGGACGCGAGGCCCCCTCACCCCGGCCCTCTCCCCGCGGGCGGGGAGAGGGGGGAAGGGATGGTTCGGCCAGAGGAGCGGACGGAGGTTCCATGGGGGTCATTGCTCCGAACCGAGAACCCAGGACTCATCAAAGATTGCGTGATTGACGACGGAGCGGCGGTCGGAGGTGAAGACGACGTGGATGCGGCCGTCGCGGGCCTGGAAGGCGATCGGGTAGCCGTAGTCGCGGTCGCCGTCGGCGAGGACGCGGCGGTGGGGGTAGGTGGCGTCGCGGTCGGTCGAGAGGGCGAGGGCGAGCGGGGTGCGGCGGGTCATGCTGTCGTTGTAGACAAGTAAGAGGTTGCCGCTGCGGAGCTTGAGGAAGTCGACGGCGGCGTTGGGGTTCGGGAAGGCGGAGTTGAGCCCCTCGGTCCAGGTCCGGCCGCGGTCGGCGGACTCGGCGCGGATGATGTAGCCGTCGGTGGTCGGGCCGTAGTCGCCGCCGCGTCGGCAGTAGGCGACGATCCGGCCGTCGGGCAGTTGCACGGGGGCGGGCTGGAGGTTCCCGCGGGCCGACCGGATGCGGCCCAGCTCCTGCCAGCCGGCGAAGGGGTCGACCGGGTCGAAGCGGTAGAAGACCGAGCAGGTGTCGGGGCCGACCGACTCGGTGTCCTCCCCCGTCTCGAAGTAGGCGGGGAGCAGGTACGAGCCGTCGTCGAGGACGATCGGCCGGTTGCGGACCATCATGCCGGCCTCGGTGGCGAGGATCGAGGCGTCGGACCAGGTCCGCGCGCCGTCCCGGGAGACCTTGAACTGGATCCGGGAGCTGGACCAGGTCTCGCCGAACCGGACGACGTAGAAGAGCCAGACGAGGCCCTCCGGATCCTGCCAGACGACCCCGTTGCCGGCCGATCGGAAGGGGTCCCGGGCGATGACCTCGGGGAAGGTCCAGGCGTCGGACCCCTTGGCCAGGCGCGACCCGTAGACGGCCGTATCCGTCGCGTACTCCCCCGCGCCGCCGTAGTAGACGAGGTACAGGTCGCCGTTGGCCAGCTCCTCCATGCAGGCCGGATGCTTGTACGGCCCGGTCTCGATCTCCGGCCCGAAGACGCGGCGGATCGTCGGCGATCCTTCAGCCGGGGCGTCGGCCTGGGGAGGGGCAGCGGCAATCATGACAAGGCCAGCGGCGAGCAAGAGGGTCGACATGGGTGCACAGTCCTGGAGTCGAGAGAACGGTCTGAGGTTGGCTCGGATTGGCAGCGGAGCAGAACGAATCGGATCGGATCGGATCGAGGGGTCGTCGGCGACCCGGCTCGGGATTGGATTGGGAATTACCCTATCGCCCGGGTTGGCGTTCGACAACGGCCTCGTCGAGCGTCAATGGGAGGGCGGTCTGGGGGAGCGGCCTGGACAGCGAGCGGTTCTCGAAGACTCGGTGCGGTCGAGGCGGGTGGGTGGCCAGGACGGGGCGCGGGTGCGCGGGACGGTGCGCCCCTGGGTGCGCTACGGACAAGGGGAGAGAGATTGGGCGTAAGGGGTTGATCCGAAAGGGATTTCCAGCCATGTCCCCGGAGTCCGTTTCGGGAACGGGGTCGTCGGCCGCTCGGGGGGGAGGATCGGGACGGATCGGCAGCGGGCCGAAGGCGGTTGGGTCGGCCGGTGCGCCCCCGAGTGCGCCGGGCGGTGCGCCCCCGGGTGCGCTTCCCCGGACGCCGCGGGGCACGGAACCTCCCTGCACTCAAACTGATACCCCACAGGAAGTTGCCGCAAATCAACCTGATCATGCGAGGGGGTCTGGACGGATTCGTTTCGGGAATACGGCCGCAGGGCGAGCAGTCGGGATTCGAGCCGGAACGGCCCTCGATTGATCCCGTCCGTAAAGGGGAAGGAGGGAGGGCGATTCGGATGATTCTGAGCCGCCGGGTGCGCGAGGCGGTGCGCCGCCGAGTGCGCGGGGCGGTGCGCCAAAGGCAAGGGACGGAAGGTGTTGCGGGAGCACGCCATCGGGAAAATCCCGGGGTTCGTTTCGTGAATCGGGAGAGGGTGGATGCTTCATGCTTCCGTTCGATCGGCAACAAGACAGCACGCAATTCCAATCACACAAACACCCAAGCAATCTTCATGAAGGAGGTTCGACCGACAGATCGGGGAAAGGCCCCAATCAAGAAGATCGTGAGAAAGGGAGGGGGTAGTCACAAAAAGCGGTTGGGGAAACCGGATTCCGATCGGAGGAGGTGGCGGGGGCGAGGGGTCTTGTACGCGGGAGGCCGGGGCAAGCGGGGGAGGGTCGAGCAGTCGTCGCGCGACTCGGGTCGGTCCGGAGGCTCGAACGGAGGAGCGTCAGAGGGGAGGAGAGAACGAGCAGGGCGAGAGGGGGGGGGAGGATCGGGGACGCATCGGGCAGAAGTCAGGCGCGTCCCCGATCGGGAGGACGGAGGAGGTCAGGGTGCGGGGGCGGGGGCGACGGGGCGGCCGTCGAGCAGGGTGTCGAGCTGGCGGGCGAGGATGTCGAGCACGGCCTCGCCGGTGCCGAGGTGGACGGCCTGCACGGTGCCGTCGCGGGAGATGAGGACGAGGGTCGGGATGGAGGTGATGCCGTAGGCGTCGGTCGCGCGGCCGTCGGGGTCGAGGGGGACGGGCAGGTCGACCTCGAGCGCGTCGAGGGTGCGGCGAATCTCCTCGGCCTCCTCGCCGACGTTGACGGCGTAGCAGACGACCCCGCGATCGCGGTACGGCTGCAGGGCGGCCGAGAGCCGGGGGAGCAGGTCGAGGCAGGGGTTGGCCCAGGACGCCCAGAAGCAGAGGACGACGACGTCGCGACCGGCGTGGAAGGCGAGGTTCGTCTTGCTGCCGTCGAGCCGGTTGAGGTCCAGCTCGGGGGCCGGGCCGCCGACCAGGGTGCCGGCCGAGCCGTTGGCCAGGGCGGCGTAGATGTCCTCGACCCGGGTGGCGTCGTCGGGAAGATCCAGGGCGAAGGCGTCGTCGGGGATCGGCCCGCCGAGGGTCCAGTCGAAGGTGGCGGTGGTGACGAGCCGGTCGGCCCGGCCCTCGCCGGTGGGGACGGTCAGGATCCGGACGAGCTTGCGGGGCAACGGCTCGGCCTCGGGGCCGATCCAGAGTTCCTCCTCGTCGCCCCGCCAGCTCAGGGAGTAGCGGTCGAGCGCCCGGCCGTCGAGTTCCTCGGTGCCGAGGAAGGCGCCGCCGGTCGCGTACGACCGGACGAGGTCGACCAGGTCGGGGCGCAGGAGGGTATCGATCAAGGACCCGCTGAGGCTGATGGCGACGATCGGGTTCCGTTCCAGGGCCCGGGCCGGGTCGTTGAGCTGTTCGGCCTGCGAGTAGAGGCCCCTGGCGGGGTAGAAGGTGGTCGCGGTCTGGCCGTCGCCGACGACGATGAGCGACGGCTCGGGGCGGTCGCCGGGCCGGACCTCGATCCGGAAGCGGCCGGGGCGCCGGACCCGGAGCCGGTAGAGGTTGGTGCCGGCCTGGTCGTCGTCCCGGGCCCCTTCGACGGTCCAGTCGAGCCGGACGGTCAGGTCGAACGCCTCGAGGTCGGCGAGGTAGCCGACCAGCCGCTCGTAGGCGGCGATCAGCTTCGGGTCGTTGGCGCCGGGGGCGTCCGGGGGCGCCGCCTCCTGGGCGGGGGGCGCGGGGACGGCCAGGGCCAGGACGAGCGTCGGGACGATCGAGAGCATGGAATGTTGACCCCATGAACGTGCTTCGAGGCGTTTGGATGCTCAGTACGGCGACGGCGATGGGGCCGGGGCCGATCCGGAGACGACGGCCCGGGCCTGGTCGATCAGGTCTCGGATGCGGAGGATCCGGGCGTTGTTCGGGCCGATCTGCCCCCGGCCGACGCGGAGGGTGCGGTCGACGAGGCGCCGGATGATCGCCTCGGACTCGGCCTGCTGGCGGCCGACCGCGGGGTTCCAGCCGCCGGCCGAGAGGCCCTGGCGGAGCCCGGTCAGGGCGTTGCGCAGCTCCTGGGCGTCGCGGTGGAACTGGGGGCCTTCGGGGATGACCGACAGGTTCGGGCGGATGCCGAGCAGGTAGACGTCGACCTCCCGGATCGCCTCGTCGACCAGGGGGACGGCCCGGGCCGTGGGGGGGAGCACTCCCCCGCCGCCCCCCGGGCCCGGGATGCCCGGCCAGGGGAGCTGGCCGTAGCCGGGGGGGTCGATGAGGACCGGCTGGTTCGGGTCGTACCCGGGATCGCCCCCAGGCCGAGCAGCCGGCCCAGCTCGTCGATGCCGCGCTCGACGTCGGCCCAGTTGCGGGCGATCCCGCGCGGGGGGCGGCTCCCCTGGATCACCGCCCCGGTGCGTCGGGCCTGGTTGCGGACCGGCCGGAGGACCGGCCCGAGCTGAGACGCCAGCACTTGCCGACGCGCGAGGTCGTTCACCCGGTCGAGCCCCGAGGCCATGCCGTCGAGGTCTCGGAGCACGCCGTCGAAGGGCGGGTAGGTGCCGACCTCGCGCCCGATCCGGTCGCGGAGGGCCTGGATGGCGGCCAGGGTCTGCCCGGAGAGGTCGGCCACGCGCCGCCAGTCGTAGCCGGGGGCCGAGGGGGGGCCGCCCGGCGGCCGGCCGGGGGGGGCCGGGAAGGGGGGCCGCCCGGGAGAGGGCGGGAAGGGCGGCCGGCCGGTCGGCGGGCGGCCCGATCCGCCATCGGCCCGGCCGCCCAGTTCGGCAACCATGCGGTCGATGCGGCGGGCCGAGGCGGCGGCCCGGGGTGCGGTGCCGGGAGGGCGGTTCAGCTCGCGCTGGACCTCGGCCAGGGCGCGTTCGACGCCGTCGAGGGCCTGGAGGAGGCGGTCCTCGTCGGGCCTTCGCCGTCGCGCCTCTTCCCGGTAGGCGTCGGCGGCCCCGAGCAGGGCATTGCCCCGGATCTCCAGGTTGCGTCCCTGGCGGGTGCCGGCGAGCTCGTCGCGGGCCTCCCAGAGGAAGCGCTCCGACTCGGCCACGAGCTGATCGGCCGGGACGCTCGGCGACCGGCTCGGGCCGAATTGGGCCGGGGCCTCCGCCCCGAGACTCAGCCCCATGACCAGGGTCACGACCGCCACGACGCAGGATCGGCACATCTTCGGGGATATCCTCTTTTTGTTGAGCGGGGGATGCGGCCTCCGAGATCGCCTTCCGTGGTCGCGGCCTCGCTCGCCCGATCGACCGGGCATCGGGGCGGCGGGCCTGGGCCTTGTTGATGTCACGAGAAGAACGGGAGCAAATAGCGGACCAGCAGCGCGGGGGGCTGCTTCGGCAGGATGAGCAGGAGGCCGATCGCGATGCAGGTCATCTGCGAGAGGACGGCCAGCCAGACGACGCCGAGGCTGACGGAGCGGGCCTCTCCCGAGGGCCGGGCGCGACGGCGGCGACTCCGGCCGGGGCCTCCCGGGCGCAGCATGCTCCGCGCGCGGTGGATGTAGGCGTTGCCGAGCGCGAAGTGGACCAGGGCGCAGCAGAGGACGCTGAAGAGCAGGAAGACGCTCCCGGCATGCTGCGCGACCCCTTCGCCGCCGCGGAGGTCCTGGAAGGCGAGGGCGGCGAAGGCCACGAGCGTGGCGTTGTCGGACCCCCTGAGGATCTCCTCGTTGCCGAACAGGAGCAATTCCTGGCGGACCCCCTCCTCCGGGGTCGCGTCCGAGGGGGGGGGCGTCTGATCCTCGGGGGGCGGGGAACTGCTCATGATTCCCTGGGGTTGGACACCGCGGAAGGGCGGCTCGGCGACCGCCCGGGGGTCTCGATCGGGCCAGAGGGCCGGATAACGACCAAGGGAGGCAACGGCTCACGACCGGGCCGATCGGACCGAGGCCGACCGGAGCGATTGCCGGATCCGGGAGCCTCCCCGGCGCACGGTCAGGGCGGCGACGATGAGGACGGTCGCCCGCATGGCGCCCGACCGGGTTTCGGCGCCGGGGTCGTCGTCGCCGGCGGCGACGGCGGTCGACGAGGCCGCCTCGGCGGCGTCCGCCGCGCCGACGGCCGGCGCGACGGTCGCGGTCTCGGGGGCCATCGTCGCGTCGGGGTCGGGGTCGGGGCCGGGGTCGACGACGGCGGGGGATGGCGAGGCCGAGGCGATGGCCTCGGGGCCGACGGCCGCGGCGTCCGGGGCCTCGGCCGATCCGGCGGCCACCCCGGCCGATTCGGTCGGGGGGGGCGGCGCGGCCGGCGCGGTTTGCTCGGCCGAAACGACGGCCGAGGGGGCCTCGACCGGGATCGGCGGCGGGGAGGATGCTCTCGGGGCCGGGTCGGGGGCATCCTGGCCGACCAGGGTGGCGATGGGGGCGGCCAGGGTCGCCGGGGACGGGGACGGGGCCGGTGCCGGGCGGCCGGGGCCATCCGGGGCGATGGCCAGGGTCGCGGGCCGGGGGTCGGCGGGATCGGCCGGCAGGAGGGCTTCGGCCAGGGCTTGATCGGCGGCCTGCGCGGGCGGGACCGGCTCGGGGGCCTCGACCGTCACGGGGACGCCCAGCACGGCGGACTCCTGGCGATCGTCGCTGACCGTGACCGTGATGACGAAGGAGCCGATGCGGTCGTACAGGAACGCCGATTCGAAGGCGGTCGAGCCGGGCGGCAGGTCGATCCGGGACGGTTCGCCGGCCCCCCAGTCGATCGAGACCGTCAGGGGGTCGAGGATTCCCGGGTCGGACACGGCGGCGGCCAGGTCGACCGGGGTCCCGAGCGTGACGCGACGGGGGGCGAGCACCTGCTGCAAGGCGGGGGGGGCGTTGCGCACCCGGACCAGGGCCGAGGCCTCGGACGCGTCGGCGCCGTCGCTCACGCGGACCGTGACGGAGTAGTCGCCATCCTGGAGGTAGCGATGGGGCCGGGGGGGGATCGGGCCGGGCCGATCGACCGGGAACGTCTCGACGGCCGAGCCGTCTCCCCAGTCGACCGCCACCGACCAGCCATCCTCGAGGCCGGGGTCGTCGAACGACCCGATCGCGAGGATGGCCTCCCGGCCTTCGATGGCGTCCTGGTCGGCGGCGACGGTCACGGAGGGGGCGGCGTTGCGGACGACGACGGCCCGCCCGGCCTCGTCGAAGGCCCCGCGATCGTCCTCGACCCGGACGGAAAGGCGGACGGTCCCATCACGGGGGACGGTCAGCCAGGCTTCCCCGGGGGTCTCGGACGGCTCGATCCGGCCGTCGCCTTCGAGGGCGAAGCGGAAGGTGATCGCGTCGTCCGCGTCGGGGTCGGAGGCGGAGACGATCACCCGGCTCGGCCGGCCCTCGACGACCGGTTCCTCGACCCGGAGGGAGGTGATTCGGGGGCTTCGGTTCTGCGGCTCGGGCGGGAGGTCGACGTCGATCAGGGCGGCGTCGATCCCGACCGTGAAGTCGAAGAAATTGTCGCCGGGGTCGTCGTCGAGGAGCTGCACGACGATCGCGCCGGTGTCCCGGATCGAGTCGAGGACGAGGCGGAGGACCTCGGGGTCGGTGACGTGGAAGAAGCCGGTGTCGACGCGGTCGTTGCGGAAGCCGCCCTCGGGGTTCTCGGACAGGATGGCGGTGCCCGAGGCGTCGGTCTCGACGGTCGGCACCCGGTCGAACCGGCCGACGGCGATGCCGTTGAGCAGGAGGGTGTTGTCGTCGCGGTCGAAGTCGCCGGGCCCGGTGTCGCCGTCGTCGACGGTCAGGCGGACGCTCAGCTCGGCCAGGGCGCCGCCGAGGGCGTCGACCACGGCGGGGGAGAAGCCGGGCCGCTCGCCGATCGTGCCCGGGTTGCCGCGGGACTCGGGGGGATTGCCGCCCTCGAAGTCGCCGACGAACAGGTCGCGGGCCCGGATCTGCGAGACGACGCGGCTGCCTCCCTCGCCGATCAGGTCGATCACGATCCCCCCGACCGGCGAGACCCCCGCCGGCAGCAAGGCGCCGCGGGTGGGGGAGGTCAGGGTGAAGGTCGTGAGCAGGACCTTCGGTTCGAGCCGCTGCAGCTCGGGCCGGGCGCGAAGCGATCGGGGGTGTCCGCGGGGCCGTGGCATGGCGTTGGACCGATCGGGGGAAGACGAGGGGTTGGCACGACGCGGGGGCCGGCCAGGCCCGCCGGCACGCCCCGGGGACCGGGCCCGATCCCGGGCCCCGTCGGCACGAACGTTTCGAATACCCGGACGGCGTCACGCATCCCATTGTAGCCGAGGGAGGCGGGTTCGGCGAGCACCCTCGCGTGATCCGCTTGAATGAACACAGGGACACGCAGCGCAATCGTCCGGGCGCAACGACGTGTTCAAGGCTTCCGTTGTTCAACGGTGCAACGATCCGAGGGGCCTGCCCGGCGCGTCGCCCCGCCCGAGAAAACCTGCAAAAGGGGGGGACGCGCACCACCCCGACACGGGCCACGACGGCCCGGTCGGGGCGGTGCGATCGGCCGTCGGGGTGCGTCCTGCCCGCCCGGGGGACCTCGCGCGACGGGAGTCGCGGGATCGGGCGGGGCTCGCCTGGGAAGGCCGGCGGATCCGATCAGCGGGGCAGGAACTGGACGGCGTCGAGCACGACGTGACCGTCGGTCCCCTCGTTGCGGACCTCGACGAGCGATTCGCCATCAAAACGGAAGGTGCCGAGCGACTGGAAGGGGCCGGGGCCGGCGGGGGCTTGCCGCTGGTTGAGGGTCAACGCGGCCTGCCCGTCGGCGTGCCGGATGAGGATCGGGACGTTCGTGGCGCGGTTCGAGGACGGCGCGAAGGCGATGCGGACCTCGTACGATCCCGGCTCCAGGGTGGCGCGGTAGGAGGCGGACTTGCCCCCTTTGTGCTCGTCGCCGTCGTGCCGGTAGCCGAGGTCGACGAACGGCCGGAGCGCGGAGCTGATGCCCCAGTTCCCGACGAGTTCGGCCGCTTCGTCGTCGATGACGACGCCGTCGAGGTCGGACGACTGGAACGAGACGTTCGGGCGGTTGGAGGTCGAGTCGGGCAGGTCGAGCACCTGGCCGTCGTCGAGGAGGCGGGCGGCGAGGGCGTCGGCCGGGATCCCCTGCACCGAGGTCCCGTGGTCGATCGCCAACACGGCCCCGGTGGCGGCTGCTTGGCCGAGGATCATGAAGACCGGCTCCATCCGGATCGAGCCGTAGGCGATGTGCGACGACGAGAGGCAGACGGGCACGACGAGGTTGGCGCACTCACCTTCCCTCGGCACGAGGGCGCGGTAGCTGATCTGATAGGGGCCGCCGGGGCTGATCTGGATGTCCCCCTCGTTGCGGGCGTGGCCGTGCTCGTCGACGTAGCGCTGGACGTTGTGGCTGTCCATGTTGTACGAGCCCATGCCGACGGAATCGGGCGTTTTGTCGACGCCGCGCAGGTGCCGCTCGGTCATGACGAAGTCGGAGACCATCCGGCGGGCCTCTCGGACGTAGATCTGATGCGGCCAGTGCCCGTTATCGGTGAACTCGTCGCGGGAGAGGCCGTAGCTGGCGGCCTTCGAGCGGATGTCGTCGGGGATGTCGGGGTCGTTGGCGAGGAAGTACATCAGGCCTTTCTGATACTGCTCGTGCTCGGCGATGATCTCGCGGCGGCGCTCGTACGAGGCCTCGGGGTAGTCGTAGTTCTGGCCGATGTTGTCGGTCGAGAAGGCGCCGTGGTTGTTGGTGTCGGTCTTGCGGTTCGGGATCGGGTCGAACTTGTTGAAGACCCCCTTGAAGCCGCCCTGCAAGTAGCGGCGGAGCAGCTCGTACTGGGCCGGGTCGTAGCCTTCGGGCTTGGCGAAGGGGACGCGGTTCTCGGGGTGGTCGGTCAGGCACATGCGGAAGCAATAGGCCTGGAGGCGGTGGTCGGCTTCGCCGTCGGCGCCGGGGTCGTCGTCGTGGATGAGGGGCAGGAGGCCGCTGGAGGGGTCGCCGGGATTGACGTAGGGGTCGACCGGGAAATCGAACTGGTGGCTGACGGCGCGTTTCTTCTGGACGCCGTTGAGGGTCTCGCCGTACCGGGCATTGGCCTCGCGGCCGACCGTGTAGGAGACGCCGGCGGCGGCCATCAGGTCCCCTTCATACGTCGCGTCGATGAACATGGCGCCGCGGAAGGTCCGGCCGTCGAGGGTGGTGATGCCGACGATCCGGTTGCCGTCCTTCTGGACGCCGCCCTCGCGGTCGAGCCAGGCGTCCCGGACGACCGGGATCTCGTGCTCGGCGACGAGGTCCTCGAAGACGGCCTCGGCGACGTGGGGCTCGAAGATCCACATGGTCCGGTTCTCGCCGTCGATGGCGGGGGTCCCCTGCCCCGCGTTGCCGTAGTCGTCGCGGGCTTGCCAGCGCCAGGCGTCGGGGTCCTGGTACTTCCGCCAGACGCGGTGGTAGAACTCCCGGGAGATGCCGCCGATGCCGTCCTTGCGGCCGCTGTCGGTCCAGCCGAGGCCGCCGCTGGAGAGGCCGCCGAGGTGGACGTCGGGCGAGACGACCACGACGGACTTGCCCATCCGGTCGGCCTGCACGGCCGCGGCGATCCCCGCAGACGTGCCGCCGTAGACGACCACGTCGAATGGCTCGGGCGGCCCGATCGAGGAGAGGGGGGTCGAGGACACGGCGGCGATCAGGAGCAGGAACGTCATCACACTCACCCAAGGCAAGGGAGAAAGAAGGGCGCACGGCGAAACGACCCCGAGGATCGATCCGCCGAGGGCCGGCGTCTCGGCCTCTCATTGAACCATCCGGGGCCGCTTCGAGCCATCGATTCCCGGCACTCGGGGCCCGTCAGGGCGATTCGACGACCTAGACTTCCCAGGAGGCGACGATCCCAAGTGGCCCTCCCCCGATCGTCCGGGATGGGCGATCCCCGACGCCGAACGCGATGAGGACGCGATGAATCCCCTCCGGGCTCTCCTCGGGATTCCGACGAAGGACGGCCAGCAACGCCGTCCGGGCGGTGCGAACCGCAGGCGTTCGATCCGTCATGCGTCCGATGTTCCGGTCGTGCTCGGCTGGTGGGACGAGGAGGAGTTCCGGTCGATCGCCGGGAACCTCGTCGACATTTCCCAGGGTGGGGCCGCGGTGGTCCTGGGCCCCGGGGCAGGCCCTCCCGGGGGGATCGCCCACCTTCGGCTCGACGAAGCCGAGGGACGCCCCTGGGTCGCGGTCGAGATTCGGTCTGTCCGGCCCTCGGAGGGGGGGGCGACGGTCGCTCACCTGGAATTCGACGGCGGTTGTTCCTATGCCTTGTTCCGCAAGGCGCTGCCCGCGACCCGCCTCGACAGCCCGGGGGCCGGTTACGCCTCGGGGGAATTCGACACGAGGACCTGGCGATGAGCCCGCCGCCCCCGCCCCGATCGCCGAGGCCCGGGCGCCGGGCCTCGGCGATCGCCCGGAGGGGAGGGGGCGCGGATCAGTTGGCCTTCGTCGGCAAGGGGGCCTCGAGGGTGTCGCCGTTGGGGGTGAAGCCGTCGCCGCCGAGGTCGAGGAAGATCGGGTTGGAGACGGCGATCGGCCGATCGTCGGCGTGACCGCCCTCCCCGAAGACGGCGCCGAGCGTCGAGCGTTCGCCGACGGTGGCGACGATCACGTGCGTATCGGCCTCGATCGTGAGGGGGATCTCGCGATCGAAGGCCACCGGGCCGTCGTCGCCGAAGGCGTCGGGGGTGTCGGCCCGGGTGTAGTTCAACGCCCCCGACGCCCGGCCGTTGAGGAAGACCTGGACGCGGTCGACGTCGAACCAGTTGGGGCACTGGACCCGGACGCGGAGCGTGGCCGAGCCGCCGGGGACCTCCAGGTCGCCCCCGGGGATGGCCTCGGCCCCGTTGGATCGGATGGCGACGTCAAGGAAGGGGCCGTTGGTCATGATCACCTGGCCGGATTCGGCGGCGCGGACCATGTCGGCGACGTCGATTTCCCTCGGGTCGTCGGTCGGGCTCTTGAGGTAGTTGCGCAGCCATCCGGAGCCGTGGAGGTTGTAGTGGGCGTCGGTGTTGACGACGCCGGGGAAGCGGTGCCCCTGGTTGATCATCTGCATCCAGTTGACGATCGTGTTGTTGTACGATCGGCCATTGCGCTCGATCCGGGCCGGCTCGAAGATGAAGTGGGGCGGGTGGACCTCGATGACGTCGATGTGGCCGAACATCCCCCGGAACCCCTGATCGGGCTCGCCGTCGCCGTTGCGGTCGAAGAAGACGTGGCCGAGGTCGGGGTGATTGAGCTGGATCAGCTTGTCGCTGTAGCCGTCCCAGAGGGCCAGGCGCTCGATCTGCATCTCGGGGTCGAGGTCTCTCATCGGGCCGCCGCCGTCCTGGACGTGCTCGCGGAGCACGAGCGGGAAGGCGTTCTGGTGGTTGACGTCGCCGGGGATGCTCGTCAGCTCGATCCCCGTGCAGGTGGCCATCAGGTGCTCGGCCCCGAGCGACCGCAGGTGCGGCACGTAGGTCGACAGGCGGTTGTGCTCGGTGCAGGGGGCGAACTCGACGTGCTCGCAGAGCAGGTTGAGCACCCGGCCGAGCTGGCTCGACGAGTTGTCGCCCGAGGGGGTCGAGTGGCTGTGGAAGTCGGAGCTGACCCAGCCGGTCGTGTCGACCGACCGCTCCAGGGTGGCGGCGAGGGTCGTCTCCTCCCCTCGATCGACGGCCAACTCGGTGAACACGGCGTCATATTCCGGCCCGTAGCTGACGATCACGTCGTACGAGCCGGGCAGGAGCGGGACCGAGAAGGCGCCGTCGTGGGAGTAGTAGAGGTTGCCGACGGCGTGCGTCCCGGTGTCGGGCCCGAAGTCGGGGGTCGGGGTGCCGTCCTTGCCGACGAACTGGACCTTGCAGGGAATCGGGCCGCCCTGCTCGCTCGTGATGCTGGCCGCGACCCGGCCCGGCCGGGGCAGCGTGGCGGCGTATCGGCCGGGGCCCTGCTCGGTCAGCTCGCCCGTCCGATCCCCCCACGGGGCGACCACCTCGACCCGGTAATCCGAACCGTTGTCGGGCACTCGGGCCGTCAACCGGCCTTCGGCGTCGGTCCGGCCGCGGCCGAACAGCTCCCCGTCCAGTTCCAGCGTCACGTCGGCCCCGGCGACCGGGGCCCCCGAGGTGTCCCGGACCGTCAACGAGGCGGGCGTCAGCCGATCGCCGCCGATCGCCGCCGCCTTGAGGCCGAACAGGTCGCCCGCCGGGAAGAACCGCCGCGACACCGAGAGCCGATCGCCGGGCTTCAAGGCCACGTCGTCCTGCTCATCGAGCACGTAGCGGAGGGTCGAGAGGTGCCCCCGGGTCTCGGCGTCGAGGGCCAGGCGGGCGACCGATCCCGAGGCCTCGGCCTCGCCCGGCTGCACCCCGTACGCCTGGCCGAAGTGGCGGTCCTCGGCCCAGAAGAGCGGGGTTCGGCCGTCGGCGGCCTTCTCGAAGGTCCGCTCGGCCCGCAAGACGTCGGCCGGATCGACCGTCAGGTCGCGGCCGGTGTCGTTCGTCCAGGTCGTCTCGATGGTGATGGCGTCGGCGTCGTCGGCCAGGGTGTAGCGCAGCTCGACCAGGGGGCGGTCGGGCCTCGGCTTCGACAGGAGCTTCAGGGTGATCGACCCGGCCCGGACGAACATCGACGGCCTCGCCTGGTTCGTGCCGTCCGCCTCATTGCGCTCGACGTCGAAGATCTCGGGTTGATCGACCTCGACGCCGGCAAACTGGAAGTCGTTCGTCGGCGAGGCGGCGAAGAGGACCTGGAGCTGGTCGCCCCCGCCTCCGTCTCGCCTCGCCAGGTCGATGATCATGCCGCCGACGTCTCGGACCATCATGTTGGCGTTCCGCATCCGGACCGGCCGGGCGATCACGGCCACGACCCGGTCGTTGCGCAGCACGATGTCGCCGTAGATGGCGTCGGCCTCCTTGCCCGTCGGGGCGTACGCATCCCAGGTCTGGGGGGAGAGGGTGACCAGGTCGGTCCCCCTCGCCCCCGGGGCCAGGATCGCCAGCAAGGCGCCGGCCAACCATCCGCCGCGAAGGAAGATTCTCATGGCATCGTCATCCCTGGAAACTCGAATCGGAAGTCAAGGGGGGCAAGCCTCTGGACCGGACTCATTGAACGCCCCCATCCCGCCGATCGCCAGCACTTTCTCCGACGTTCTCGCCGGTTTCACGAGACATTCATCCCGCCCCCGGATCGGGATCTTGCATATCCCGATCAAGAAAGGATAGATTGGCTCTCCGTTCCGATCCCACCCCCTTTGGTCTCCCGAGCCCGAGCCGTGATGGTGCGTATCTGCTGGCTGATGCTGATGCTGGTCATTGGCTGCGGGACTGTGGTGCTGGCCGGGCCGGCCGGCGACCCGACGGCCGTCGGGGACGGTCCGATCGCGGAGAGCCCCGCCGAGGGGGCCGAGGCCGGGGATCTCGTGGTCGAGGACGAGGCCGGGGCTGGGGCCGAGGCGGAGCGGCCGGCGCTCGGCTTCGGGGCCTGGTTCACGCTGGGATTGACGGCGATCGTCTTGCTGACGCTGGTCCGGGACTGGGCGCCGCCGGACGTCGTCTTCCTGGGGGCGGCGGTCTTGCTGGCGCTGGTGGGGGTCCTGGAGCCGAGCGAGGCGTTCGGCGGGTTCTCGAACCCGGGGGTGTTGACGGTCGCCGGGATGTTCGTGGTGGCCGCCGGCCTGCGCGAGACGGGGGTGCTCGACATCATCGGCGATCGCCTGCTCGGCCGGGTCGGGACGCCCGAGGGGGCCCGGAGGAGGCTGGCGGCCCTGGTCGTGCCGAGCTCGGCCGTGATCAACAACACGCCGATCGTGGCGATGCTCCTGCCGGTGGTCGTCGACTGGTGCCGGAGGCAGCGGGTCGCGCCGTCGTCGGTCCTGATGCATCTGTCGTTCCTGTCGATCCTCGGCGGCTGCTGCACCCTGATCGGCACGAGCACGAACCTCGTGGTGCACGGCCTCCTGCTGAAGCAGGACGACCCGACCTTGCCGGGGCTCGGGTTCCTGGAACTGGGATGGGCGGGGATCCCGTGCGCGTTGGTCGGCGTGGCGTATCTGCTGGTGATTGCTCCTCGACTGACTCCGAAGCGCAAGGACGTGCTGCAGCAGTTGAGCGAGTCGAGGCGCGAATACCTCTCGGAGCTGATGGTTTCCCCCGGCTGCAAGCTGGTGGGCAAGACGGTGGAGGAGGCCGGCCTGCGGCACCTGCCGGGGCTCTTTCTCATTGAGATCGACCGGGACGGCGAGGCGATCGGCCCGGTCGAGCCGGATGTCGAGCTGCACGCCGGCGACCGCCTGATCTTCACCGGGGACGTCTCGACCATCACCGAGCTGGAGAAGGTGCCCGGCCTGATGCCGGCGGCGCAGCCGGAGTACGAGATCGCGGCCGGCTCGGGCGTCGACCGGCCCGGCCACCGGCTCTGCGAGGCGGTGCTCAGCTCGGCCTCTCCCCTGGTCAACCGGAGCGTCCGCGAGGCCGGGTTCCGGGGGATGTACGACGCGGCGGTCGTCGCCGTCCACCGCAACGGCGAGCGCCTGGCCGGCAAGGTCGGCGATATCGTCTTGCGGCCCGGCGACACCCTCTTGCTCCAGGTCGGCCCCGACTTCAGCCGGGCCTTCCGCGACCACCGGGATTTCTACCTCATCTCCGAGGTCGAAGGGTCGACCAGCCCCCGGCACCTGCGGGCGCCGGTCGCGGCGATCCTGACCGGCTTGATGGTGCTGGCCATCGCCGCGAACCTGGTCGAGCCGGCCGTCGCGGCCCTGCTCGCCGGGGGCTTGATGGTCGCCACCCGATGCCTCGACCGCCCGGCGGCATTGCGGTCGGTCGAGTGGCCGGTCTTGCTGGCGATCGCCTCCTCGCTCGGCCTGGCCGAGGCGATGGACAAGACCGGCGCCGCCGCCGCCGGGGCCGAGCTGCTGGTCGCCGCCACCCGGTCGCTCGGCCCGATCGCCGCGCTGGCCGCGCTCTATCTCGGCACGATGATCCTCAACGAGCTGGTCACCAACAACGCCGCCGCCGCCCTCGCCTTCCCCCTGGCCCTGGAGACCGCCCGGACCCTCGGCGCCGAGACCCGCCCGTTCATCATCGCCATCACCCTGGCCGCCTCCTTCGCCTTCGCCTCCCCCATCGGCTATCAGACCCACATGATGGTCTACGGCCCCGGCGGCTACCGCTACGGAGACTTCCTCCGCGTCGGACTGCCCCTGAACCTCCTGCTCTGGGTCACGGCCGTGATCCTCGTGCCCATCATCTGGCCGCTCTGATCCCGCCCGGCCTGCACATCGGCCGGGCGGCCGGGGACGTCTCGACCAACCGGGGCCACCCGCGCGAAGCCCCGCCGTCCGGCAATGACCTTTATCTCCGGCAACCGCTGAAAGACCGGCGCCTGAAACAACCGGCTCTCGATCCTGGGATTTGCCGGGTTTGCCATGCGTCAGGATGGCGATGACGCGAGATTTCCTCGAAGGATGCAGGGCTCGTTCGCGATCGGGTGCGTCGGGAGACGCGAGGGGCCGCGTCTCCCGACGCCGGATCGCAAGATGTTCACTCGGCCGGCGCAGGACGAATGTGAGCGTGTGAACCTGGTTTGCCCCTCGGCGAGCACGTTGACGCCCCGGAAGGTCGTGGCCGATTCGACCGCCTAGCGGTCGGATTCAATGCTTCACACCGGCCCCGGGACGCATCAATCATCATGATCCTGGTCCAGGAGATATTTCTTGAACCAGGCCAGGTCCCACTCCATCTTCGCTTGCCTGTGCTTGTAGGAGCCGAGCGTGTGGCCGTCACCGGGGTAGACGACCAGTTCGACGGCGACGGGCGGGTCGTTGGGGTAATACCGCAAGGCGCGATGGAAGGCGCGGGCGTGCGAGGCCGGCACGCGGGCATCGTTCTCGCCGACGTGCAAGAGCATGGGCGTGCAATAATCCTCGCCCAGGCCGAACATCGGAGACGCCTTCCGGTAGGCGTCGGGACGCTCCCAGGGCAGCCCCCGGAGGTAATTCACGACGTGTCCCGGGGTGTCCTCCTCGGCCCATTGGATGGTCATGTCGAACACGCCGGCGCCGCTGCTGGCGGCCTTGAAGCGGTCGGTCCCCGTCGCGAGGCAATTGGCGAGGTAGCCGCCGTTGCTCCAGCCGATGACGCCCAGCCGATCGGGGTCGGCGATCCCCCGTTCGATCATCGCATCGACGCCCTTCAAGATGTCCTCGACCTCGATGTCGTTCTCCCGGCCGATGAGGTCGGTGAGGAAGGCGTCGCCGTAGCCGGTCGAGCCGCGATAGTTGGGGCTCAGGAGGGCATAGCCCTGCGCCGGCAGGAGCGTCCTGCCATAGAACCAGAAATGGAAGGAGTACTTCGTGGAGGCCGTCGGCCCGCCGTGCAGCTCGACGATCAGCGGCAAGCGGTCGCCGGGGGTGTAGTCGGGGGGCAATTCCAGGATGCCTTCGACCTGATCGCCCTCGGCCCCCTCCCACTGGACGAGCGAGATCTGCGGCAACTTCCAGGTATCGACCTGCGGGTTGAGGTTGACCAGGCGCTGCGACTCGCCGGAGTCCGAATCGACGAGGAAGAGGTCGCGGTGGTACGTCAGGCCCGACTGGAGGACGGCCAGCGTCTCCCCGTCTCGGGAATGGCTGAAGTCCTCGACGACGACGTCTCCCGGGGTCAGCGTGGTCGTCTCCGGTTGATCGTCGGAGAGCCCGTTGATGCAGTAGACGCGCTTGCGGGCATGGTGATCGCCGAGGTAACACAACCCGTTCCCCTCGCTCCGCCACGCGATCGGCCCCACGAAGAAGACGTCCTCCGGCCGATCCATCTTGCGGACCTGCCAGCCTTCGTCGCCTTCGCTCGCGACGAACAGCTCCGACGGGTAACCGTCGAACGCCACGGAGAAGGCCAGAGACTCCCCGTCGGCCGACCAGGAAGGGAACTCCAGCCAGCCGTAGGGGGACGGGGCCTGCTCTCGCCAGAGTTCGTCGGGGAGCGTCTGCGACTCGCCCGATTCCAGGTCGACGACCCGGACCTCGGACTTGCCCTCGTAATTGATGATCAACTCATCCGGCACGGCGATCAACGCGGCGTGCCGCCCATCGGGCGAGACGGAGACGTCGTGAATGTAAACATTCTCATCGACGAGCTTCTTCGTCCGCCAGGTTTCCAGGTCCAGCTCCCAGAGCAAGGACACCTGATGGACCCCATGACCGTAGTCCAGGTCGCTGAATCGCTCGCGTAACTCCTTCCACGAGTCCTCGACATGCTGCTTCGAGGTCGTGTAATAGAGCGTTTTCCCGTCCTCCGCGATCTGGAAATCGTCGATCCCGCCGGAGACCCGGGTGATCGGCGTCTCCCGGCCGTCGCGGACGTCGACCCGCCACACCTGTGCCTTGCCGTCGAGGGGAGGGGATTCTTCCCCCGGGCGTTTCCGGGCGCTCAGGAAGTAGACGGACCGGTCGTCCCGGCCCCACTGGGGGTCGGAGTCGGCGGCGGGATCGAAGGTGAGCCGCCGCGTCTCGGACGTGTCCGCGTTCACGACCCAGAGGTCGAGATTGCGCGGGTCGTCCGGCGTATCCCACCGCCACTCCGCATAGGCGACGTGATCCCCGCTGGGCGAGGTAACGCACGCGACCGCGAAGCCCTGCGTGAAATAGTCGTCGATCGTGATGTCATGGGTCCGCTCGACCTCGTTCGCCCCGGACGTCGCGACGAGCAGGGCGGCGAACACCGACACCCCCCGCATCGTGGTCATCATTGGTCGCCTGGAAACCATCCTTCGCTCCCTAATGTTCAAGATCACACCCGCATATCAAGGCATTCAAGGCTTAATTCAACAACATCATCCCGGGCTGACAAGAGGTTGCCGCGTTTTTCGCGATCAACCCCGCAAACCAAAGGCGGCCAGGAGAGCCATCGGAGCAGGCCGATCCTGTGCCGTTCGCCCCAGGACTCGCAGGACCGGGACACTCGGGGCGATCGACGCCTTGGCTCCGAGGCCCATGGCGGGGCCTTCGTCTTGATCGGCTTCAGGGGCCCTCCTCGGGCACCGCGGGCTCGCAGCCCGAGAGGATGCGCTCGCCCGAGGGGCCGTATGTCGGATTCGGGGGCGGCAAGGGAGGGGCGCTCTTGATGCAGGCGAAGGCAAGCAACCCGCCGAGCACGACCCCGCCGAACACGACCGCCCAGGAGCCCCCCCCTCCGGTCTCGGCCCGCCCGGCGGCGAAGACGCCAAGGACGAGCGCCGTCGTCAGCAGGAGATAGCCGGCGAGGCTCTGGTCGGGGGCGTGGCCGATGCCCAGGATCCCCGCCGGGCAATCGAGCACCCCCGAGCGGTCGAGGTAAACGTGAAACCCGGCCAGCGAGAGGCCCGCCACCGCCATCGGCAGGGCCAGCGGGGCCAGCGAACCGGGACGCGGCACCGGGAGCACCGCCATCCCCATCACGAGCAGGCCTACAACGCCCATGACGAACGTCCGCTCGTAAAGGCAGAGCGGGCACGCCTTGAGCCCCATCCCGATGCTCAGGAAGAGCGAGCCGGCAAGCATCGCCGAGGCAACGGCCAGCGCCAGCCTTGTCCAGAAATTGGCCTTCATCCCGCGTCGATGCTCCCGAAACAGAAAACGATCGGCCGGCACGTCTCGACCTCGTCCCCGGTCCTCGATCTCCGGGGCAAGCTCCCCGGGCGTTCAATGATGCGCGGAAGAGGCGGAGGAAACCACCGATCGTGCGGCGACGGCAGGGAAAACAGGACGCTCCTCGAAGCAGTTCACCCGCCGACGCGGCGCCATTGCAAGCACGGATCGGGACGTTTGAGCGAGGCTCAAGGCTCCCGACCCGTTGCCCCCTTTCGCCGGTCAATCGGCCGACACGACACGACACGGGATGGAATGGTCTGGGTCGGCCGGATCGGCTCATCGGCCCCGATCGAACTCAATCCAGCCCGAGCCGGACCAGGAGTAATCGACCATGACCGGGGATTCGAGCGAGAACGGGGCGGTGATCGCGGTCATGAAGAAGCTGCCGTCGACCACCTGCGCGAACCGCCCCGTGCTGCCCGAGGTGGGGGTGAATTCCGCGAACCAGACGGTGATGAACAGGCCGTCTCCCACGGACAGCAGCTCCACCTGCCCCTGATAGTCCACGAGGAACACGTCGCCGTTGGCCGCGGTGAAGGCCACCGGCTCGGCGCTCGAGAACGAGCCGGTCGTCGGGCCGGTGAACCCGTCGAGCCGGACGAGGCCCTCGGCCCGGTAGCGCCCCAGGTAGGTGGCCGTGCCGACCGCGTCGTGCGGCGACGCCTGCCCCGGCACCAGGGGGATGAAATCGGCCACCCCCGCTCCGGTCATCCGGAACGGGACCACCTGGGCCCGGGCCGGCACGGCCCCGGCAACAAGCACGAGCAGCAATCCGGCCAGAGAAAGCACAGCCGCAGCAACCCTTCGACGAATCAATCGCATGGTCGAACTCCCCTGAATCTGCATGACCTGACGGAGCAAGACGGCGCGATCGGCCCGAGGGCTCGAAGATGAGCCGACGGCCGCGTCGCCGCGATTCAAAGAACAAACGAGCGAAACGATTGACCCCGCGACCGATCGTCGCCCGACACGAGCCATCCACGGTCGCGAATCGGCCAATCCGTCTATTGGTCCCCAATGGACCGTTCCGAGGATAACAAGGTGCTGGCATCAACGGGAATCTGGTGGATCGGGCCGGATCGGCCGGCCGGCCGGATGTTGACGACAAGCGACGCCATCCGCCTTTATTGTGCGGCCGTCGGGACCTCGAAGTGGGCGAGGGTTGCGACCTCGACCGCCTCCAGGCCTCCCAGGGCGATGCGCGTCCCGTCTCTCGAAAGCGCGATCGAGGAGAGGCCGCGGCCGGGGAACCGGTAGCGGCGCTCGACGCGCAGGGTTTCGGCGTCGAGCTGCCAGACCCGCTCCCGATCAATCAGGGCCAGCAACGACCGTCCGTGAGGCAAGAGAAGCAGTTCCTCCGCGTTGCACGAGACGGATTGCAGATCACCTCCGGAACCCAGGTCCCACCTCAGGATTCTCCTGCCGAACTTCGTAATCCACCAGAGTGTCTGGCCGTCGGCCGAGAACACCAGGGGTCTGAGAAGGCCCGGCTCGGTCAGGACCGAGGCCCGCTCGAGGCCGGTCTCGGACTCCCAAACGGAGACAAGTCCATCCGAATTTGTCGACGCGACCGAGCCGCCGTCGGGCGAGAAGTTCAGCGCAATCACCGGCGTCTCCGATGCCATCCGATCGAACAGCATCGCCCCGGTGTCCACCTCCCAGATCCTGAGGTGGCCGTTGGCATGCCCCGAGGCCATCCGGCCGCCGTCGGGCGAGAACGCCAGGGCCCGGACCGAAGTCTGATCCGGGCAGAGACACCCTCGACCCTCGCCCGTCCTCACATCCGTCAACCGGATCGAGCCGTCGAGTCCGCCCACGGCGACGAGGTTGCTCTCAGGATCGAATGCAAAGCTCTGGATGGAACGGCCGTCCTCCCCCAGGGTGATCCAGGGCCCGCCGTCCTTGGCCTCCCAGAACGCCAGGCGGCTGTTCCCCTCCAGCGTGGCGACCCGGGAATCGTCCGGCGTGAACGCGACCCTGAGGATCGGGAGGTTGGATTGTCCCATGCTCAATCGGAGTGAGTCTTCACCTGCCCGTCGATCGATCGGATCTTCGAAGCCGATGACCACCGCAATGACCCCCACCACCATGGCGAACCAACCGGGGGTCAGGGTGTGGACCCTTCGCTTCGAGACGGTTGAAAACTGCCTGGTGGGGTGCTTCTCTGGGCCGAAGCCGGGCCGAGCACCAGAATGGATCATGGCAAATCGCCTCCCTGTTTGGTCGAAAGGCGGGATTTCCGGCTTGCTCGATCGGCGAGGGGCGTCGGCCTGATGGAACCAAAGCCTCGCCCATCCCCTGCTCGGTCGAGAACTCCGGCCGATCCGATCGCGTTCCGTTCCGTTTCGGTCCGATCCGGTCCGATCCGGTCCGATCCCTTGCGTTGCGTCCCGAAACGCGATCCGTCAGTCGGGGCGAGGTCCCCGTCAGGGTTCCCGGCCGCCCCATCCCGTCCGTCGAACCCCTCTCCTCGCCGACGAGCGGGAAAGGGCTGCAATGATGTCGTCACACGAACACACACGCACCAACGCGGAGTTCGATCGTTCCTGCTCTCACGCGACTACATCACACCCGCACACACCCTTGAGGCATGAAAGACACGCTCATGCTCTCTCGAATTCAGACACGCGCACAGAGCGTCGAGCCATCGGCTCGGGCGGTTCGGGGACAGGCCGGCCGGCCGAGTCGTTGGGGATCGGCGGCCGAGGCGACGATGCGGTGTCGGCATCACGAAACCGATTCGGAGTTTCATGGCGGCGGCTCCCGGAACAGGAGTTGTGGAATCCGCTGATCTCCTGATCTTGCTGCACGTCGTGCGATCGCGCGTGCAACACGTCTGCTCGGAATCTTCCGTGTCGATCGAGCCGATGCCCAGTCTCCAGGGCGCTTGACCCGGGCTTGCCTCGGAGTTGGAGTAGAAAATTGAGCTTGAGCGTGCGATCGAGATCGACACCGGCCTCGGCACGCGGAGCGGGCCGACGGCCTCGAACGACGAGGGCCAATCCTAAAGCGTCGGAACGAGTCAGTCCATTCCTCATTCCAGGAATGCCGGAATTTTCGATGGATCGCCGCCAGGTCCTTTGTGTCGACGGCTCGGAGGGTCTGGAGACTCAACGGCAGTACGCGAACGACCCATCACTTGCGAACACGAACGCAAAAAAAAGGCCCTTGCCCTGCGATTCTCGCAGGGCAAGGGCCTCTCGAAATCGCGACCAATTGCCTCGAATCATGCAAGTCTAACTGAATGCGTCTCGGCCGCGTTTACCCTCTCCCATCTCAAGGTCTCCGGGATTACCTGACACGGCCGGTCCTTTCCCGAATTCGGGGACGGCCGGCCTGCTGGCAATTCAGAACCCCGGCTGGCAGAAGCAGCAGGAGGAAAGCACCACATCCGCCTCCTCCCAGGCGGTTTCCCACTGATCGCTTACCTTCCTGGCCTCGTCGTCCTTCCCCTGGAATTCGAGGGCCTGCATCAGGCCGAAGAGGGCCCAGCCGTTGTGCGGGTGCTGCGTCAGGTCGTCCCGGCAGACCTGCTCGGCCTCGGCGAAACGGCCCGACTGGAGCAAGGCGGCGGCCAGGGCGTGCCGGACCGGCTGGATCCAGTCGGGAGGCTCGGAGTAGCGCAGGAGGTCCTGGAGGCGGGCCCCCTCGCGGAGGGCCTCGAACGCCTCGTCCTCGCGGCCGTCCCGGTAGAGGATCTCGCCCCGCATCAACTGCTCTCCCACGGCGAGCAGGTCGGCGGCGGCGTTGTTGCCGAAGGTGGCCCCTTCGGGAACACTGTCGCGGGCCAGGAGGAACAACGCCTGCTCGGCCTTCGCCTCCTCGACCCGGTCGAGCGCCGCCAGCGAGACGGCCCGGGCGTAATGCCGCAGGGCCCGGGCGATCGGGAAGGCCGAGTCCGGCTCGGGGGCCTCCAGGATCTCCTCCCAGCGGCCGAACCGCATCCGGACTTCGAGCGGCATGGCCAGGTAGCCGTCGGCGATGCTCGCGTGCTCGATCGCCCAGGCTTCCGGCATCAGGGTCATCATCTCGTCGATGGCGTCGATCGCCACCCGGCTCTTGCCGCGCATCATGGCCGCATAGGCGAGCATGTGATAATTATGGGCAATATACAGCCCATAGAACCCCGGATCGGGCCGGAAGGCCAGGAACGTGCGGTCGGCCTCGATCGCCTTGCGGTTCGACTCCTCGGCCTTCGCCCAGTTGCCGACGCGCACATCGATATGAGACGGCATGTGCACGTTGTGCGAGAGCCCCGGCTGGAGCCCCCGGAGCCGATCGGCCGCCGCAATCGCCCGTTCGGGTCGGGTCGAGGCTTCAATCGCATGAATATACAGGTGATTGGCCAAAGGGTGATCGGGGTGCGACGCCAGCGATTCCTCGATCAGGGCCACGATCTCCTCGGTCCCCTCCTTCGGCTCGCCTTGCTGGGTGTAGAGGTCCCACGGGTGGAGGTTCATGAGGCTCTCGGCCAGCAACGGCCCGAGGTCCGGGTCGTCCGGGTGGCGCTCGCGGAGTGCTCGCATCGCCTCGGCGTAGGCCCGATCGAGGGGCAGGCGGTCCTCGGGCGGATCGGGCACGCAGCGCTCGGCCAGGGCGTCGATCAGGGCACGCTCAAGGGCGCTGGCGCGGCTCTCCGGCGCCCGGGCCCGCTCGATGGCCTCGAAGGCGACGTTCGCCTTCTCGGCATCGACGACCGGCAGGTTGATGTGAGGCCCCTGCGCGTATGCCAGGCCCCACCAGGCCATCGCGCACGACGGGTCCAGCTCGGCCGCCTGGCGGAACGACCGCGCGGCCTCTTCCAGGTTGAAGGCGAAGAGCAGGTTCAACCCCTGATCGAAATAGCGCTGCGCCTCGGGAGACTCGGTGCTCACCGGCCGCGAGTACGCCCCGATCCCTTCGATCAACGGCTCCCGGTCCGGCCCTCCGTCCGCCCTCGCCTCGGGCATCGACGGGGCAAGCACCACGATCGCCAGCAGCATCGCGCCTCGGAATTTCCCTCGCCTGTTCGCGAAAGTCATCGTCCACAGTCCTTTTCTTGTTCAACTCAAAGGGAGAGGTGGGGGGGAACGCATGCAAGGCACCGAGGGAACATCACTGATGCCATCACGCGATTGACCCATCATGGCCGCGATCGACGTCCGCCACTCCGGATCGAGATTCCCTCCGAATCGAGATATCTCAAATGGACTTCGGAATCGCCAGCGGAAATCCGCCACGATCCCCGGAAAAATCGGCGACGTTTCGGCCCTGAGCCGCCTCGGCGCCGCGTCAGGGCGATGGCAAGGCCACGCGCTCGGCCCGGCCGTCGGCGAGGATCACGACCAGGTCGTTCGTCCGGCGGCTCGATGCCGCGGCCAGCGCGGGGGCAAGGGTCAGGGGGGTCGAGGACAGCCGCACGGGCTGCCCTTCCCGCAGTCGGAACCAGGTCACGCCGGCATCGCCGACCGCCGCCATCAGGCCCGAGGGGGTGAGCTCGGCCACACGGAAGAGGTTGTCGAAGGGGCTCGACCAGGTGGTCGACTCCAGCCCTTCAAGCATTATCACCGTCTGATGAAATTGGCCATTCGCTGAGACGCCCATCACCCCCATCAATCGGCGCCCGGCGCCCAGCCAGGACACTCGGGCCGGCCCCCGCAAGGCCGAGGCCGAGGCCACCGAGGGCCCGGGGGCCCAGGGGATCGCCAGGCGGTCGATCGGCCCGATCTCGGTCGCCAGCAAAGGCCAGGAGTCGGCCGGGCCGAGTTCCAGCAGGGTCGTCGCGTCGTCCGGCCCGTCGATCGGCGGCAGGAGCAGGGCCGAGCCGGGGGGGCCGCCCCCGTCGCCGCCGATGGGCCCGGCATCGCGGGGGATCTCGGCCCAGGGGGTCAACGACGCACCCCGCAAGAGCACATAGCGCCGGCCGTCCCAGAAGCCGACCGAACCGATCGTGTCGCAGGCCGCCGGCACGAGGAACGGCGGGTGCTCCGAAGACCGGCACGTCTCCGTGCGCCCCTCGATCATCGCGTACGAGCCGTCCGGCCGCCTCGAATAGGAGGCGAGCACCGTCCGGTTCGCGTCGCGGTCGTGCCAGAGCACGACCAGCAATTTCCCCGAACCGTCGACGGCCAGCGAGGCGACCGGCATCGCGTACCGCCCGACCCGGGCGGCCTGCCCGGTCGCCAGGTCGAGCTGCACCACCTCTCCCCCGGCATTGCCGACGAAGGCCAGGCCCGCCCCGTGCGCCACGGCGGTGCTCGTCAAGGGGCCGTCGGCGACCCGGAACGTGTGGCCCGGCCGGGGACGCTCGGCCTCCGATCGGCGTGCCTGGCGCGATCGGACGGCGTACTCGGCGTCCCGGATCAGGTCGGCCGACCACTGCCGGGCCGGGCCGAAGACGGTCGAGGCGACCCCCGCCATCCCGCCCCCTTCGGCCTCGGCCCGCTGCCGGAGCTTGCCGGCCAGGCCCATCAAGGCCCGGTCGCGCAAGGCGTCTCGCCAGGGGGCCAGCGTCGCCTGGTCGGCCAGGGCGGCCAGCTCGTTGTAGAAGCGGGACGCGTCGGGCTCCAGGCCGGGGGGGGCGAACAGCGCATCGGCCTCGTCGACCAGCGATCGGAGCCGGAGCCCGTCGCCCGAACCGGCCAGCGCCCTCGCCAGCTCCAGGGCGCAGCCGATCGCGTTCGGCCCGGGCCTGGCCCCCCAGCCGGCCTCGAATCGGGCCGACGCCAGGTCGGGCCGATCGGCCCGAGACCGGAGCAGCAGGCCGGCCTTCAAGTGGTCCCCCTCCTGCTCGACGATCCGGTCGGCGGCCCGGACATACGCCGCGACCGCCTCCTCGGGCTCGCCGAGGCGGGCAAGCAGATCTCCCAGGCGTTCGAACTCGTCGATCGACCGGTACAGGTCGATCGCGCGGTCGAACTCGCCGGCCGACTCGAACGCCCGGGCCGCCGCCGCCCGGTCCCCCAGCTTTTCCAGGAAGATCCAGGCCGCGTCCCGCGCCAGCCCCCCTTGGAGCAGGGCGTTGGCGGCCAGGCGGTCATCCTGCAAGAGCTTCGCATAGATGAACGCGGCCCTCCGGAAATCGCCCCGGCGCGCGGCATCCTGCGCGGCCCGGTGATACTCCCGGATCAGCTCCTGCTGGACGTCCATCCCCCCGAACCAGACACTCGACCCGTCGCCCCCTTTTCCCGAAAAGGCCCCGCCGAGGATCTCGGCCAGCGAGTAGCGGGGCTCCCGGTCCGGCAGGCGGGCCGACCCGGCGATCGAGGCCCCGCGTTCGGTCCCCTTGCCGATCGGCAAGGCGCGTCGGAGGGCCCGCTCGACGTCCCCCTCGCGGAACTCGCGGAGCAGATCGCGCAGGGCCATCTCCTGCTTGCCGAAGACCGACTCGCCCAGCCTCGGGGCCATCCGGAGGGCCGACGCGGCCCACCTCGCCCCCAGGCCCGCCAGGCCTTGCGACCCGAGGGCCCGGCCCAGCCGGATCAATCCCCGGCCGGCCCCGAGCGCCGCCCCGCCGAGCAGCCGGCGGGGCACGCCGGCCCCCTCGGGACCCGCCGGGGCCCCGGCGAGGCCGTCGTCCTCGTCGGGGCCGAGGGGCGGCTCGCCCCCCCCGCCCTGCCCGCCCCCGTCGCTCGGCTCGAACGTCACCTCGACCAGGCGGTCGGCCTGCTGTGCAGGCCCCTCGGGGAGCGGCCCCCAGGCCTCGGCCGATCCCCGGCGGTCGACCGTCACCAGGTCGGGCATGCCGAGCGGCCGGGCCGGGTCGAACTCCAGGGCAAGCCCCCCCGGCAAGAGGACGAGGCCGACGTCCCGGGTCATCCCCCGCACCTCGTCGTCGAGCAAGGCCGGGATCGGCTCGGCGTCGACCGGCAGGTAGAGCGCCTGCCCTTGCCTCCGCAATCGGATCGCCCCGGGCACGATCGCCCCGATCTCTCCGGGCGACCCGGCCGCGACCAGCAAGCCGGCGGCGACCGGGAAGACCCGGGCCGACCCCGGCCGTTCGCGTTCCAGGGTCGCCATCACGGCCAGCGCCGTCGCCGTCGCCGTCGCCCCCCCGGCGTCATCGCCCGACGGCAGCAGGACCGCCTCGGCCGGCATCGCCTCCGGTCGGCGCCTCAGTTTGATCGGCAGCAGGAGGGTCGGCGGGTCGGTCATCGGGTCGCTCGCTCGCTCGCTCGCCACGTGAGGGTTCAGGGAGTCGGGCCGGATTGGGCGGCCCGTCGGAGGGCCGAGGCCAGGCGATCCTCGGCGCCGGGGGTCGGGGCCGTCCCGGTCAGGCGGACGGAGCCGAATCGATCCCCGTTGGGCATCCAGGCGGCGAAGGACCCGCGATCGAAGGCGAGCAGGGCGATCAGGGTGCCCCCGGGATCGGCCAGGGCGACCTGGCCGAAGGCGTCGACGACCGCCTCGAGGCCGCCCCCCCTGGCCGACGCCCTGAATCGGCCCATGTCGTACCGGGCCCACGCCGGGAGATGCCCCATGGCGCCCCTGGAGAGCCTCGGCGAGGCCGGCCCGCCGGCCCGGAACAGGTCTCGCCTCACGCTCTCCTCGTCCCCCCTGGCGAACCGCATCCCGAGCCGGGGCCCCCCCCACCAGATCAGGGCCGCATGCGGATCGTCCCGGAGCAGCATCCAGTCTCCCCCCAGGTGCAGCATCAACCGGGCCCCGTACTTGAGCAGCGACGCCGGTTTCCGGGCCGAGGGGGGCCGGCCGGGGGTCTGCAGGAGCAAGACGGGGGTGGACTCCAGGACGTAAACCGCGTAAGAGAGATCCTCGAAGCGTAAGGCGGCCATCGTTCCGTCCAGGGAGAGGGCCAGGCCCGCCGGCTCGCGGGGCATCTGCGCCTCCGGGACGATCGGGACCAGCTCCGCCCCGAACTTCCGGAAGATCCACCAGCGGCCCTCGTCCGAGCGGCCCCCCCGGGCGTAGATCGCCAGGGTCTGGCCGCGGCAGAGGGCACGCTCCAGGTGGTGATGCTGCAGGAGCGGCCGGCCGTCGGAGACCGGGCGGAAGCGTCGCCAGGGGGGCGACATGCCCTCGACCGCGATCGTCCCGGTCTCTCGCCGCAGGCGGACCGAGGGGCCGATCGCGGGGCTGGTGTCGTCGTCGTGCAGCACGACCAGGCGGGGGGGGGCGACGGGCAGATCCTCGACCCGCCCCAGGTCACGGGCGACGACCTCCGAGGCGCCCCGGTCCTGCGACGAGAACCGGCCCCCGGTCCTCAGGTCGAGATACCAGCTCTCGGATGCCCCCCGGGCGATCAGGGCGTGCGACTCTCTCAGGTAGAACCAGAGCCAGTCGCGCTCGCCCGAGAGGTATTTGACGAACACCCGGACCCGCCGGGCCACCAGGTCGTAATGCACGGCCGCCGGCCGCCCCTGCTCGCCGACCCGGCCGAGGACGACGAACCCGCCGGCCACGCCGAGCATCGCGTCGGCCTCCCGCACGACCTCCCCCCCCGCGAACCCGCGGGGCAGGGGCTCATGCAACGGCTCGTTGAGCCGCCAGAGATGCGGCACGCCCAGCGGGCCGATCGCCGCGAACCACTCGCCCGAGGCGTCGAAGGCGCAGGGCGGCCCGGAGCCCGTCGGGGCGGCCGGGGCGGCCGGCGAGAGCCGGAACGGGAAGCCGATCGGCTCCACGTCGCCGATCCAGGAGCCGGGCGGCGTGGCCCTCGGCCTGCGACGACCCGGGGCGGGCCCGGGCGGCGAGGGCCCGTCGACCGGCTCGGCCCGGGACCGCGAGAGGACGACCGGGCGTCCGCGGCGGACCTCGGCCAGTTGCACCTCGCGCCGGTCGTCCACGAGCACGGCGAACAGCCGGTCCCCCTCGCCGACCCCCCGGGCGGCGGCCTCGACCTCCGGCTCGTCCAGCCCCCTCGGATGGGTCAGGAGCACCAGGTCCCGCCTCGGGCGCCCCCCCTCGCCGACGGCCGAGCGGAGCAAGGGGCCGGGATGGGGCGACAGGTCGCTCGCCTCGAGCAGGGCGGCCAGGGTGTCCGGGTCGGATCGGGTCGGGTCGATCCGCCGATCGGGGTCGCTGGAGACGCCCAGCAGCAGCCGCCTCCCCCGGCGGTCGGCCAGGCCGGCCAGCGCCACCACCGCCGCGGCCAGGACCGTCCGGACCCCTCCCCAGGTCCGCACCCCCTGGTCGAGCAGCACGACCAGGGTCTCCGACTCCTCGGCGTGCGGCTCCTCGCGCTGGTAGAAGAGCAGCTCGCGATCGGCGAAGCGGCGGACGAACTCCTCGGCGTCGATCGCCAGCTGGCTGAGCAGGAGGCGCTCGGGGGCCCCCCGGTTGGCCAGGTCGGCATAGCCGCCGGTCGGCACGGTCTCGGGCGACCGGCGGCGAGGGGGCAACGCCAGGGCCCCGACCAGGCGGTCGATCAGCAACGCCGACGCCGAGAGCCTCGGCCGCTCCAGCAGGGGTTCGAGCGCCGATCGGTACGTCCGGGGGCGTTCCTGCTCGACCCGATCGGCCAGCGCGTCGGCGGCCGGCTCCGGGCCCCGGCCGACGCGCAACCAGTGCCGGATCGCCTCCGGGCGCTGGCGGATCAGGCGATCGAGCACCCGGCGCTCGAACTCGGCCGGGGTCATCGGCGGGTCGTCCAGGCCGAGGGCCGGCCCCCCTCCCCCTGCCCTGCCCCGGAGATGGGCCCCGGTCGTGCCGCCGAACCCGATCTCGACGGCCCGATCGTCGGGGATCGCGGCCGGATCGCCCTGGCTCTCGACCACGGCCCCGGCGGTCAGGGTCAGGCAAACGGCCTCGATCTCGGGCGGGTCGGGCAGCGGGGGGACCCCCTCGCAGAGCATCGCGCAGAAGGCCCCGGCGTTGCGGTGCGGGCGGCCGAGCACGCTGAAGGCCCCGGGCAGGTCCATCGGGAAGGCGTCGGCCTCGCCGAGGGTCAGGGGGCCCCGGAGCAGCAGGTGCATCAGGTGCAGCACGTGGGCGAAGTGGACCGGGTCCCGGCCGTCGGCGAACCCGTCGAGGAAGAGCGAGAGCTCCCGGCTGAAGACGAACGTCTTGCCGTCCGGGAATTCCAAAGCCTCTCCCGCGACCGACCACCGCAGGCCGCCGAGCCATCTCGCGTACGATTCGGGGAGGTGCAGGTAGGCGTCGGCCGAGATCATGGCAAGGCCCCCGGGTTGCCCCCTCCCCCGGACCCCGGGCCGGTCGCCCGCCGGTCGATGCCGGCCATCCCCCGGACCGACGCCCTGGAGACGACCGACAGGCAACGATCCGGGATGACCTCGACCCTCCCTTCCCGATCGAACAAAGCCAGATCCGCCCCCCGGAGGCCGACCGCCTCGGCCAGCATCGGCTCGGACAAATCCGGGTCGAGGCGGAACCCGACCGGCCGCAGCACCCGGTCTCCCCAGAACCGGCCCAGGCCGACGACCGGCGGCAGGCGGTCGCCGATCAGAAGCACCCGATCCCCCGCCCGGCTCCCCCGGAGCCCCTGCAACCGGGCCGTCGGCGCCCGCTCGACCCACGGCAAAAGCCCCTCGATCGCCACCAAAACGGCCGTCGCCCTCCGCTCGGCCGCGTCCCGGACCAGGCGAAGCCGGATCGGCTCGACGACGGTCCCGGCCCGCCTCCCCCGGATCGCCTCCGGCACCAAGGCCCGATCGAGGGGCCAGCCCCAGTCCGGGCGATCGATCCCTTCCGGAGGCCCCTCTGCAAACTCCGGCAGGCGACGACCGACCCGAGACCAAAGCCCCCCTCCCCCTTTCCGGAAGAAGACGACCCCCGGGACCGGCAGCAACGCCTCGACCACCGGGTCGCGAGCCCCGGGGGCCGCGGGCTCCCAGGCCACCCAGGCCAGGCCCGGACCTCCTTCCCCCCCCGATTCGCCCTGCACCTGCACCCTCACCCCCGGCCGGCCGCGCAACGCCGCCAGGGCCGCCAGGTCCGGTCGCCCGATCCGGGCCACCCGAACCCCTTCCAGCGGGATCGACGCGATCGGCGAGCGGGCGGCGGGGCGGTTCATGGGCCGTTCCGGTGCGAGGCCATCGGGCGGAATCCTTCGATCCTGGAAACCGAGTCGGACGGGCATCCCCTCCCCCAACGATCGAGCAGGGATCACCCCAGGCGATCGAGCAGCGCCGCCGCCCGGTCGATCAGATGACGCCGGGCCTCGTCGTCGACCACCCAGCTCGCCCGGTCCCCCAGCTCGGCCAGGCGGTCGCGGAGCCTCGCGGCGGCGAGCAAGGCCAGGGGGCGTTCCTTCGCCTCGTCGAGCTGACGGGCCACCGCGTCGAGCTGGCGGGCCAGGTCCTCCCCGTCGACCCGATCGGGGGGCTCGGCCAGGGGGTGCCGGGCCGCCTCGGGCCCCTCCTCGGCCGCCTTCTCCAGCACCGAGCCGACGAGCGACCGCAGCGGGTCGATCTGCTCCTCGCGGTCCCAAACATACCGCAGGACCCAGAGATCCGAGGCGGTCGCCCTGCTCCGGCCGCTGAGCAGGCTCGATGCCGCGACCAGCTTCAGCACCTTCACCGCCCGGCGGTCGGACAGCGCCAGGCCCAGATCCCGGATCTTCCAGACGAGGTCCGCATACGAGGCCGACACCCCCGACAGGTCGACCTCGAAGATCCGGCGGGACAGGGCCCTCAGGTCCCCCGCCGAGACCCCCGCCGCCGACCCCTCGGCCCGCTCCAATTCCCAGCCGGCCGACAGCAACCGCGGCATCGCCTCCCGGGGCAGGTGGTCCACATGGCAGCGGATCAGGAACCGGTCGAACAGGGCGTTGAGCGCCTCGTCCTCGGCCAGGTGGTTCGAGGCCGTGAACAGCGAGAGCAAGGGGAGCCGGTGCACCTCGGCCCCGCGTCGGAACCGCCGCTCGTTGAGGACCGTGAGCAGGTTGTTCAGGATGGCGCTATTGGCGTTGAACAGCTCGTCGAGGAACGCGAACTCGGCCTCGGGCAGCATCCCGGCCGTCACCGTCGCCACGGTCCCCTCGCGCAATCGGGCCAGGTCGATCGGGCCGAACAGCTCGTTCGGCTCGCTGAATCGCGTCAGCAGGTACTCGAAATAACGCCCCTGCACCCGCTCGGCGAACCCGCGGATCACGGCCGACTTGGCGGTCCCCGGCGGGCCGAGCAGGAACAGGTGCTCTCCCGAGACGACCGCCAGGGCGATGAGGTCCACCACCTCGTCCCGGCCGACGAACCGCCGCTTGAGCGGGTCGATCACGTCGCGCCTCAGGCGATCGACGACGATCGAGGCGTGGGGGTCAAGCTCGGCCAAGGGGGCATCCTCCGATCGGTCGCATCCGCATCAATCGCCAGAAGCCTCACAAAAAAAAGGGGGGCGGGGTCGCTCACTGTTGCGTCGATCCGCCGCGCGACGGGCCGGGGGCTTCCAGGAGAACCGTCCTGTCGCCGCTCGGGATCGCCTCGCCCCGCCGTCGACGGCCCCGACGGCCGATCACCATGATCCCCGGGGGCCTGGCGAGGGGCGAGCTTCGGGTCCAGGTCCGGGGCCGGAGGCCGCTCCTGCCCGGCTTGCGTCGTCCTCCAGCAGGAAGTATGGGCGGGCCGACCCGGTCGCGTCGAGCACCATCTCCAGCCAATCGCGCCCCGAGGGGGTCGAGGGGGCCCAATTCGCCTTCGGATGCGTGGCCCATCGCTCGGCGAACAGGAGCAGGAGCCCGTCGTGGCCGTCGAAGTCGATCGGCGAGGTCGGCCCGCGTTCCAGGTCGGCCAGGACCCCCGAGAGCGGCCATCGGCGCAGGGCCTCGGCCAGCCGGCTCGACAGCAAGTCGCCGGGGTCGATCGCCCGGGCCCGGCGATGCACCGCCGGCAGGTAGCGAAACGTCAGGTCCGCCGACAGGTGCTCACTCGCCGATCGCGGCGGGGGCGGGAACCTCAAGGCACGATCGACCACCTCGGCCGGTTCCCCCCGGCTGACCAGGAACCAGCAGGCCCGTTCGGCCCACGCGGCCGCGTCCAGGGCCGACCGCTCGTCGAACCTGAGCGGAGGCCCGGCCATTCCCATCAACGCATCCTCGAACATCATCCTGAGACGCGCCGACGCCTCGGCCCGATCCGCCGCCGAGCCGCCCGCCCGGGGGGCGTCCCGGAAGACCACGCGCCCCTCGCCCTTGAGCCGATCGAGAAACCCGGCCAGCGACGCCATCGGTTCATTCATCCTCGCCGCGTCTCTGCTCATCTCTGTCCCGCACCGTCAAGCCGCCATCCCCTCGGGCCCGCCCTCCCCCGAAGCATAGGACGGGGCATCCTCGCTCGATTGAGCCATTTCGACCCTCGCCCCCCCCTTTGATGCCCGAAGGCCGATCTCGACCCTCGCCCCCTCGCCTCTGCGAACGGCTTCCAGGACATCTGCCGACTCGACTGCCGGGCGGCTCCTGCCGACTCCCCCCGCGGCCGCCCGGCCGGCCCGGGTGGAGAAGCCGGCCGATCCTCCTGCGGATCGAAACGCCCGGCGCCGCGGGCCCCATTCAATAGCACCCGCCTTGACTTGAAATCGTAGGCGATCCACGCCGGGTCTTCAATCCAATCGTGAGGCAACCCTCATGACACGGATGCACTTTTTTTTCTTGCTCGACCCGATCACGGGCGAGAGGTTCCTCCGCGGGCCGAGACGACCTGTTCCTTCCGCGCCACGAGTCCTCCCTCGCGCCGCTTCCCCTCCAGGCGACGACGCACGACGAGGCCAGTGCCCCCCAGCAGGACCAGGACGCCCACGCCTGCCCACGGCGAGATCCCCAGGAGCCCCGGAATCGTAACCTCTCCCCGATCCCCGAACCCCTCGATCAGAGGCCCGAGCGCCGGAGCGACCGCCACGAACACGCCGGCCCCGAACAGCATGCCCAGCACGCCGACCATGGCATCGCGCCGGCCCTCTCCGCAGGCGGCCACCCCGGTGCCGGGGCAGTAGCCCAGCACGGCCATATCAACGTCCCGCCCCCGAAGGCCGCCGCGAATAATGCCGATCGCCTCGTCGGCGGTTGCGAAGGCGAACCACCAGAGCACCCCGATGGCCACCCCCACCATGAAGGGTGGCCAGGCCCTTCGAACCAGAGGGTTGGTCATGATCGTCGCTCCCCCCCTCTCTCGCGGGAAATGCCCGCCCCTTCCCCTTCCGACGGGCATCCGTCGCGGGAAGGGACCATCCCGAGACGTGGAGCGGGCCCGACACCGGGGACCGGGATCGCCCCTGCGAGGTCCCTCCCCTCTCGTCGTCTTCCCCCGACGCGGCAGGGTGATCACGCCGCAACCGCGATGCCGGTCCGGAGTCCCCTCCCGATCGGCTTCGCCCGATGCCCCGACTCCCCCCCTTGCGGCCCAATCCCCGGGCGCGTCATTTGCACCTACGGAACGTGCTGATCCTTCATTCCTTTTCGAATCAGGCATGAGACGAAGGTCACGCGCAGCCCTTCCCGGAGGGGAGATCCCCTCCTCGGGGAACGGGCGATGACTTCCGCCTCCGTTCGGCACCGCGAGCGGGGCAATCCGCCCCCTCGATCACCACGACCACGCCCCCCACCAGGAGAACGACATGGCCCACGAACAGTACAAGAGCTGCATTGACGCCTGCGTCGCCTGCGCCCAGGAGTGCGAGCACTGCGGAGACGCCTGCATCGGCGACGCGAAGATGGCCGAGTGCGTCCGCACCTGCCGCGACTGCGCCGAGCTGTGCTGGACCTGCTCCGGGTTCATGAGCCGCGGCTCGGAGCTGGCCGCCGCCCTCTGCCGGGCCTGCGCCGACGCCTGCGACCGCTGCGCCGCCGAGTGCTCCAAGCACCAGGCCGACCATTGCCGACGCTGCGCCGAGGCCTGCCGCCGCTGCGCCGAGGAATGCCGCAAGGTCGCCGCCTGACCCGGCCACCTGCTCCGATTGCTCACCAAACCACGATGGCCCGTCCCCTGGCGTGCGGGAGCACGACGAGGGACGGGCCATTTGCCGGGAGTGGAGGAGCAGCCTGCCCCCCTCGCACCCGACCCGCCTGGCCGTTACTGGTCGAGCTTCTTGAGCCGCACATTCCTGTACCAGCAATCCTGGCCGTGGTCCTGGAAGCCGAAATACCCTTCCTGGATCAGGTCGGCGACGGCGACGTCCCGGAACTTGTGGTCGGAGCCATCCGGCCGCTTGCCAGGCGTCGCAAACCGGGACTGGTCGATGGTGCTGACCCGCTCGCCATTCAATTCGACGGTGACGATCGGCCCCCTGGCGGTGATGGTCATGTGGTTCCACTCGCCGGCCGGCTTCTGGGCGTTGGCCTCCGGCCGGACCAGGTCGTAGAAGGCCCCCGAGTCGTGAAAGCCGGTCCCCTCGGTGTCGTCGATCGCCACTTCCAGGCCCGTCATCACCGGGTCCTTCGGATTGCCGACCCGCAGGAAGACGCCCGAATTGCAACCGGGCGACAACTTGTACTCGAAGTCGAGCACGAAGTCCTTGACCGGCTCCTTGTACAGGACCACATACGCGCCAGCCCCATGGGGATTCAGGCCGTCCTCCTGCACCACGCTCGACGCGATCGGCTCACCATTGGAATTGTTGATCCAATGATCGGCGTCCGAGCCGTCGAAGAGGGTGGTGAAGTCCTGCGACGCCTCATCCCTCGGTGCCGCCGCCATCGTCGTCGCCGCCAGCAGACCCAGGACCGCGCCTCGGTGCAGAAGGTTCGTCAACGTCGCCATGGAAATCCTCGCGTCTGGGGAAAGGTTCAGAACCGATCGGACTCGGCCCGAGGCCTCGGCTCGCGTTGGCCTCGGCGCCGCTCGCACGTCGCATCATGACCACGATCCCCCCGCCCGGCAAGGCAGCACCCTCGACCGCATCCTGGCCAGGAGGGCTCTCCCCTCTCGGGAATCCCGGTTGCGCGCAGGCGATCACGCCCCCCCATCGCCGGGCAGAGACACGGAGGCTCGATCCAACAAAGTCCGACAACGGCACACGCCCACGCCTCGCGATTCCGCATCGAGGCGAGCGCATCAGAATCGACACATGAACAAAAG